>DATDGE010000222.1:0-2535 GCA_036522255.1 Nitrososphaerales archaeon
ATGACCTGACAGGGTACAAGACAAGCAAATCAGCACTCCAACTTCCCTTGGACAGGCCAATACCTATCTCGCTGATCAAGAAACTGGTCAGAGACCGGATGAGGAGACATGAAGCTGGAGAACAGAGTTCGCATGCAAGACGCAGGAAACATGGTCAATCCAAAACCAAATGAGTGTTCTTTGCTTTGTATTCAACAGCCCAGGCTTCGAGCGTCAAACAGTCTGGGGAATCTATTAGAGATAGATAGCGCAAGGAAACTGCGATGGCGAAATTCTCGGTCCAGGAACTCGGGCCAAAGACATGGCCTGACTTCGTGCGAATAATGGAAAAGCACAACGGTGTTTGGGGCGGTTGCTGGTGCGTCTCTTACCATCTTACGCGCGCTGAGGAAGGCAAGTGGAGCGGGCGTCACAGGGAGTTGAAGCAGAGGCTCGTTCAAGCGAATAAGACCCACGCGGCGCTCGTCTACAATGAGAAAGATGTTGTCGGGTGGTGTCAATTCGGGCCCCCTGCGGAACTCCCGGCCAGAATGTCAGGCTACGGCAGGTTGAGCCTAGATCAACCCGACTGGAGGGTTCCGTGCTTTTTCGTCGACCGCGACCAAAGGAAGCAGGGAGTCGCCGAGGCCGCGCTGGCAGGCGCACTTCGCCTGATCGCCGCCAAGGGGGGAGGGACCGTCGACGGATATCCGACGGACACCAAGGGGAAGCCATACGGGAGCTCGTTCCTTTGGGGCGGGACAGAATCGATGTTCGAGGAGGCCGGGTTCCGCCCGCTTGGTCATCTCGGCACCAGCAAGCTGGTGATGCGAAAAGTTGTTCGTAAGCGAGTTTGAATTCCCTAATCTTCGCCAGTCGAAATCCTAGCTAGTGCATAACCTGGTCGAGGAGGTGGGCCTGACCCTTTCCTGGAATTTTGTCGATTGAAACTCATCATGAACTTATCTATCTCATCGACGTCGACGACACAATGCAAGTGAAAACGTATCTCCCGATCAGAGGATCGCGGATTTACTATGAGACGTCGGGGGACGGCGAACCTCTGTTACTGTTGCACGGCGGCTTTGGGACAGTTGAAGACTTCGCATCACAGACTCCTGAGCTGGCCGAACGCTTCAAGGTCGTCGCCTTCGAACGGCCTGGGCCTGGACGATCAGCCGACAATGGCAAACCCTTCACTTTCAACACGATGACTGAGTGCACAGTCGATTTCATCGATTCGTTGGGCCTGAAGGCGACAAACCTCGTAGGGTGGAGCGATGGAGCGGCCCTCGCTTTGATGGTCGCAATAGCTCGACCAGACCTCGCCAAGCGCATCGTTTCTGTCGGGGGTTTCTTCAACACAGGCAACCTGAGCACCCGTGACAGGGACTGGCTCAAGTCTGCTACCCCCGGGTCGTTCAGAAAGGCTGAGCCTGAAGTCGTAAAGCGCTACGATGAGTTCGCGCCTGATGGCCCGGCCCACTTCCCAATCGTATTCGAAAAGACTGTAATGATGTGGCTCAACGAACCTGATATTCGGAAGGAAGACCTGGCAAAAATCTCCGCACCTACCTTGGTGATTGCCGGTGACAGAGAATCGATTCCCCTGGAACACACGCTGGAATTGTTCAGGTCGATTAAGGACGCCCAGTTGTGCATTGTCCCAGGAGCGACGCATTTTCTTTTGGCGGAAAAGCCGGCCGTGGCAAACAGAGCGATTTTGGAATTCCTCCTTGCAGAAGAGAAATCAACGGAGGCCAGCGCGATGAAGGCGTTGGACTAGGTGGACACCGTAGGTCTGTTCCTCTTCAATTACCACAGAAAGTTGTTTGCGAACTAATTACTTCGCTTTCTGCCAGTCTTCTCTCAACAGACTATACATGTATTCGTCCCTGTACTCACCTTTGTTGAAGAACCGTTTCCTCAATTCAGCCTCTCGCCTGAACCCGTTCTTCTCTAGCACTCTCTGGGAAGGCACGTTATCCACGTCGGTCACAGACTCGATTCTTTCGATTTCCTTCTTTGTTGAAAATAGATAGTCCACCAAGAGCCTTGCCGCTTCTGTTGTGTAACCCTTTCTTCTTTCACTCGGCTTTGTTCGATATCCAATCTCAAAGAGGTTAAGATAGTCCCGCCGAACCGGATAGTACGAAATGAGACCGACCTTCGTGTTTTCCGAGCGACTGAAGATTATGAACCACTCTTCTTTGCCCACGAGATCTTGGACATCAGTTCTACTGATTGGCTCGAAACTAGCGTATTCCCCCGAGAATTCTGGGTCGTTCCACCATTTGAAGAAGTCGTCGACATCAGAGGCGTCAAGGGGTCTAAGTCCGACTTTGCTGCCGAGAAGTTCCAAGTTCTGTCAACCACACCTAGGTCAGACGTGGATTTACTTGTTGAGGAAGTGGGAGATCTCCCAGAGGTTCCCTTCGGGGTCCTCGAAGTAAGCGATTCTCTGTCCCCAGGGGAAGGTCGTCGGCGGCTTGACGAAGTGGACGCCTTTCGCTTCAAGTTCCTCGTATTCCTTGTCCACATCCTCGACGAAGACGG
>DATDGE010000223.1:0-2504 GCA_036522255.1 Nitrososphaerales archaeon
CGTTGACCAAGAAGTTCTTCGGAGGGGAGCCAATGACCACTGAAATCGAGGAGGTGGCGGAGTAGTTGTCGATGAAGAAGAATTATGTGGTTGAGACGATAAGGAAGACTCAGATGGTGCAGCTCCTGAAGGACGGGAAAAGGATGGACGAGCGCGCCCTCGACGAGCACAGACCCCTAAAGATCGAGACCGGGATAATACCAAAGGCTAACGGGTCGGCCAGGGTCACGCTTGGGAACACCCAGGTCATCGCAGGGGTGAAGATAGCCACTGGTACGCCCTTCCCCGACACACCCGACAAAGGGCTCTTGGTCGTGAACGCAGAGATTCTACCGATGGCCTCTCCGTACGCCGAGCCCGGCCCGCCGAGTGAAGAGGCGATTGAGCTTGCCAGAGTGGTAGACAGGGGCATACGGGAGTCGGAGATGGTCGACCTTACCAAGCTCTGCCTCGTTCCGGGCAAGAGCGTCGTGACCGTCTTTGTCGACTGCAACATCATGAACGTAGACGGTAACCTATTCGACGCGACCAGCTATGCGGTGGTGGCTGCTTTGAGGACTTCCAAGATGAAGAAGTACGTTGTCAAGGACGAGAAGGCTGAGGCAACCAATGAGGTCGTGCCCGTCAAGGTCGAGAAGACTCCGGTCTCAGTCACGATGGCCAGGATAGGGGACAGGCTAGTCGTGGACCCCAATTCTGAAGAGGAAGCGTCCATGGACAGGAGGGTGACCATAACAACAGACGACGACGGCAACGTCGTCGCTAGCCAGAAGGGAGAGGCGAGCACCATCAGCCCTGCGCAGGTCCTCGAGGCCGTCGACACATCTATCAAAGTAGGGAAGGCAATCCGAAAGTTGATTCTGGAGGCAGCGAAATAGTGCCGAAAGCAAACGAGAGTCTGAAGGGGCTCGGGCAGAAGTATGGCGGTACGCTCAGGAAAAGGTACGCCAGGGTCTTCAGGACGCTTAAGCAGGCAAGGGAGTGCCCGGCCTGCTCGAGCATGAAGCTCAGTCGGACCGCCTCGGGGATCTGGAGTTGCAAGGTGTGCGGCTACACCGTGGCGGGTGGAGCCTATGACCTCGCACAGGCCAAGGTCAGATAGACCAATTCAGTTCGTGGCTCTGAAGATCGCCTTTAGGGCGGACATGAGGACGGCGGCAGTGATTAGAAAGTCGTTCCCGTCCGCGAGGGTAAACAAAGGACTATGCGAGGTCAAGATCGAGGCCGAGCGGCCAGCGGAAGCGATAGAGAAGGCGAGAGAGCTGCTCGAGAAGATCAGGTCGGTCGCCTAGAACCCCGAAAGGCTATTAAGAGATAGGAAGTCGCCGGAACGAAAATGAGCCAGCCCGAGCTTCCGCCGATTATCAGAGAGCAGCTGGCGAGGTTCGACCAGACCCAGCAGAACCTGCAAGCGGTGATGGCTCAAAAGCAGCAGGTGGAATTGGAGCTCTCAGAGACTGATAAGGCTCTTGAAGAATTGAAGAAGGCTGCGGATTCAGAAGCCGTTTACAAGTTCGCGGGCAACCTGCTTGTGAAGGTGAAGAAGGAGGAGGTAATGAATGAACTGAACGAGAAAAGGGAGCTCGCCAATACAAGAAAGATGGTGCTAGCGAAACAGGAGACCAGGTTCAAGGACAGTCTGAGGGAGCTTCAGACCAAGATCGACGAGGCTGTAAGGAGCAAACGGTCCCAGGCGCAGCCGCCTGGAGACGCCTAGGCATACGGCGACCCTTGACCACCGACACTGTGCTTAGGAAGTTCCCGTTTCTTGATGCCAGGGATATGCACAGGGCGGCCGTCGTGTGCCACCGGAATGCAGACGCGGACGCCTATCTTTCGGCCTATGCCCTGACGAAGCTAATCAGGAGTCTCGCCCCTCGGTGCGAAGTCGACATAGTGACCCCAGGGGGGATGACTACGTTGACAACGAAGCTGAGCGCAAGGTTCCCACACAGGACGGTGCAGGAGAGCAAGGAGGAATACGATCTGTACGTGGCTGTGGACGTAGGGGATGAGGAGCTCCTGAACGAATGGAAGGAGAGGATGAGGACGAGTGGGGGTGTGAAGGTACTCGTTGACCACCACCCACTGCGGGAAGGGAGTATCTACGACATGACGATAGTGGACGAAGGGGCGACCTCGGCGGCCGAGGTGGTGTACGGCCTATTCGAGGACCTCTCTGTCCGCATCGACTCGCAGACTGCTCAGGCGTTGCTGGAGGCCCTGATGTTCGACTCATCACACCTTGCCATCGCCGGGCCATCTGGACTGAGGACAGTTGTGAAGCTGATTGACGCCGGGGCCGACGTGGCATTGGCGAGGAGGGAATTGAGGAACGAACCCGACTACGGTGAAGTGTTGGCGAAGCTGAAAGGGGCTCAGAGGCTCAAGATCTACAGAGCCGGGGACTGGGTCGCAGCGTCGAGCATCGTTGGCTCATTCCAGGCCCATGTCGCAAGGTCCCTCATGTATCTGGGGGCAGACGTCGCCGTGGTCTGCGGGGA
>DATDGE010000224.1:0-2475 GCA_036522255.1 Nitrososphaerales archaeon
ATTCCCGTGTTCCCCGAAGTAGGCTCGACTATGGTGCCTCCTGGTTTGAGCAGGCCCTTCTTCTCTGCGTCCAGAATCATTGCGATGCCTATCCTGTCCTTTACGCTGCCGCCAGGGTTGAAGAACTCCAGTTTCGCGAAAACGCTCGCCTGAATTCCCTTCGTAACTCTGTTCAGGCGGAGCAGCGGCGTATTGCCGATCAGGTCAACGACATTGTTGGCGGCCTGGAGCGGCAAATGCGTCGGAAATGCTGCCCATGGGCCCATGATAAACAGGCGGTTGCCCGCTTCTCACACAACGACTTTCGCGAGGAAGGCGTAAATAACGAGACCCAATCACAAAATCGAGGATTTTGTCAACAATCGCGTTGCAAATCCTAGGAGGCACGATTGACCCTTCCGTCTATGTAGTGATTATCATAGCTCTTGTTCTTGTCTGGTACTTCGTCCTCAGGGGAATTTTCCGGATAGCTGACGATCAGATTGGAATTCTGATCAGGAAGTTCACCGGCGAGAAGATGCCCCAGGGCCAAGTCATAGCGCGACACGGGCAGATTGGGATTCAGGCTAGGACACTTGTTCCTGGGCTCTACTACAGGTTCCCGCTGATTTGGGATGTGAAGAGAGCCCGGATTACTACCGTTGCCGAGGCAAACATCGGTCTGGTCGAATCCATCGACGGGAAGCCACTCCCCAAGAATCGACTGCTCGGAGACGAGGTGCAATGCAACTCGTTCCAAGACGCTGAAGCATTCCTAGACGGAGGCGGTTACAAAGGGCCTCAGGTCGAGATCCTAAGACCGGGGCGCTATCGTATCAACACCCTAGCATTCAACATCGAGGTCAAGCCCGCCACAGTCGTGCCCGCTGACAAGCTCGGGCTGATCACTGCGGAGGACGGTCTTCCCCTTCCATCAAAGCTCATCATCGCGCCTCAGCCTCTTACCGGTTCTGAGACCGAAGGAAAAGACCCTACATACATCTCTGCCCGCCCGCACAATTATTTTCAGGATGGGCAGGCATTTCTGGACAGTCGGGGCTACAGGGGCCCACAACTCGACACACTCCAGCCGGGAGTCTATTACATCAACACCACGCTTTTCACGGTCGAGGTCATCGACATTGCGGAGATACCTCCTGGTTTCGTCGCGGTCCTGAGATCCAACGTAGGAGAAGAGCTCGAACGCCCGGAAGGCGTTCCCGTGCCTCCCTCGTCGATGCCAGGGTTCGGAGAGAAGTTGACACACGACGTCGAGACTCTCCTGACGTCGGACAAGACAAAAAGGGGTATCCTGAAAGACCCAATCGCGCCAGGAAAATACAACCTCAACACTCACGCATACACAGCTTTCTTGGTGCCGACGAGCGCGGTCATGATCGATTGGGCAAGCCCGGACAGGCCTGCAAGTCCGATGATGGCCAGGCCTTCCGCCCAGCCGACGAGGGATGTCACGATTTATCCGATTACCGACGACAAGACGTTTGTGGGCCAGGCTTACTTCAGCTTCAATCAGTTGAAGGTCACTTCAAAGGACGGATTCCAACTTGAAGTAGACGTCCGAATGGTGATCCGGGTCCTACCCGAGAACGCGTCTTTCGTGATTGCGCGTTTCGGGACTGTCTTCAACCTCATACAACAGATAGTCCATCCGCTAATCGACGCGTCCTTTAGAAACAAGGCGGGTGAAAAAGGCGCGCTGGACTTCGTCCAAAGCAGGACCCAGCTGCAGCAGGAGGCTCTGGCGAAGGCAAAACAAGAATTTGAAGAATACCACGTCGAAGCGCAGAACCTTCTCATCTCCTACATCCTTGTTCCACAGGACCTTCTCAATACCCAGACCTTCAAGCAGATAGCCCTGCAGCAGCAGGCCCAGTATCAAGAACAGGCCAGGGCGCAGGAGCAGAGGATTGCCGTGGCCGCGAAGCAGGCCATGGCGGACAAGCAGCCGGACGTCATCGCAGCGCAGCTCCAGATCACGATAAATGAAAACCAAGCCAAGGCTCAGGTCGCCCAGGCCCTCGGCCAACGCGACGCCACCAAGACCGTCGCCGACGGCAACGCCTATCAGACAAGGGTCACCGGAGAAGCGCAAGCGAACGCATACAAGGCACAGGCTTCAGCAATAGGCCCGGACAGACTTACCGCGATCCAACTCATCAACTTGATCCAAACAGGTAAAGTCAGGATAACCCCGGATACCCTGGTCTTGTCAGGCAAGGATGGCGACATGACTGCCGGCACCTTGACCGCATATCTCGTCACACTCCTCCAGAAGGGAACCAAGAGCCAACCAGACATCGACGTGTATGAACCAGTTGAGCATGAAGAGTTCAGGTCAGATTTGTTGAATTCTGCCCCATCCCAAATGCAGGTTTCAACTCCAATGACGAGTCCTCCCGCATCTTCGACCTCGACTCAAACGAAGCAAAACAAAAAGTCCTCTGGCGAGTAAACTCCACCTTCACCCGACTTAAT
>DATDGE010000225.1:0-2390 GCA_036522255.1 Nitrososphaerales archaeon
CGCCTGGCTTCGGCTCTACCCCTTGTCGCCGTGGCCCTTGGGTTCCTCATTTTCAACAGGTATCCCTCCAAGGCATTCGATGGTGACAGCGGGAGCCTGATGATTGGTGCGATGTTCGCAGGCCTGGCCGTCACCTGCGGAGTGGAGGTCGCGGCAATGATAGCGATCGTCCCCGCCATCCTGAACTCCTTCTACACGCTTTCGAGCGTCAGAGGGTTCGTCGAGCGCAGAGCCATGACCCTACGGCCTACCTTTGTCAGCGACGATGGGATGATCCATGCAACAACAGATCCTCATGCTCCGACCACACTTGTCAGGCTGATACTGCTGGCGGGACCTCTTACAGAGAGCGAACTCGTGAAGAGCATCCTCGCTCTGACGGCAGTCTCGTGCGTCCTGTCCGTGATCACATCGCTGCTCACCTGGGTGTTCTAGGATGAGACTTTTACCCCTCGTCGGAATTGAAGCCGTAGCGTTCCTAATGATAGTCGGGGAGGCGTATCTATTCTTCTCGGCCATCGTCCCCGTCGGTTCAATCCCACACAACCCTCTTGAATACACCAGTCTAGCGCTCCTGAAAATCGCGCTTACCCTGGGACTTGTAGTTTTGTGGTTCCTTGTGATGCTCGCATTGACCAGGCTCTACGTCAAGTCGAAACTGGGGAACCAGACTCCCAGGCCTTCATCTTAGAGTCAAACACTTTCCTTGTGAACGCTATCCGGGCAGGGACCCCCATCACAACCTTTCCAGGAGGCACGTCCCTAGTAACCACAGCCCCCATGGCAACTACACTCCCCTTCCCGACCGTCACCCCCGCCTTGATCACAGCCCTTGCCCCTATCACCGCGTTGTCTTCGATAGTCACCCCGATCATCCTCTTGCTGGGCGGGTATGGGTCGTTGGTGAGGACTGCCCCGGGCCCGATGAACACGTTCTTCCCGATGCGCGCCAGGGGAGGGATGTACACGAGCCCTTCGATCTTCGTCCCGCTCCCGATCCTGACGTCGTAGTCTATGTGCGCCAGTGAACCGATCTTCACGTTGTCGCCGATACGCGTTTTGGAACCGACATAGGCGTAATTCCAAATCTTGACATTCTTGCCGAGTTTTGCATCCGGCGACACGAAGTTGACGACCTTCATTCAATCAACCCAGGTGTATCGGCGCCCCCGACGAGCTCGAAGCTAGCACCGCCTCCGCAACCTTCGTCGCGTTCAGCCCGTCCGTCCCTGTCACCAATGGCTGCCTCTTCTCTTCCACCGCTTTAACGAATCCCTTCAGTTCCAGCATCAGAGGCTCCTGATAAGGCCTAGTAGCGACCGTGGTCACCGGACCTTCGTGGATGCTTGTCTGCTGGGTGACGAAGTCCACGTCGACCACCCCACCTGAGAATACGGCACTGAGCGTACGTACGCGGTTGGGTGTCATCCAGTTGGTCACCAGGAACGCGGTCTTCTGCCCCGAGAACCCCAGCAGGATGGTGGCGAAGTCCTCGTGCTCCAGGGGAACCAACAAGGCCCCCACCCTGGCATACACTACCTTGGGAACCTCTCCAAAGAGCCAGCACGCTGTATCAATGTCGTGGACCGAGGCGTCCTTGACTATCCCGACGTCGCTTATGTTCTCCCCCCTTTTGTTCTCTCTATGGAACTCCAAGAGAATTGGTTCCCCTAACTTCCCCTCGGAAATCATCTCCTTGAGCGCGGTGATGGGAGGATTGAACCTCTCGATGAATCCGACAGTGAGAATCCTGTCAGCTTTCTTCGCGGCCTCGATCAAATTCTCCCCGTCCTTCACCGTCGTGGTCATCGGCTTCTCGACGAGGGTGTGGACCCCAGCGGCCAGAGTCTGAGATGCCATGGAGAAGTGAGTCGACGCAGGCGTACAAATCGTGACTGCGTCCAGTTTCTCCTCCTTCAGCATCCTTTCAAGTGACGCATACCCCGCCACGTGGAAGTTTTTCGAGAATGTATCAGACCTTTCCTTGTTTGCGTCGCAGACCGCGGCCAGAGATCCGATCTCGCTGAGCACCCTGACGTGGTTTTTTCCCCACCCTCCGGCGCCCACAACACCCACCCTCGTCATTGGAATCGTCTCTCGACACCTAATCGATATGGGGCCATGCGCTAGTCCCTCCTGAGGCTCGGTGTCGCCGATATCACCGTCGTTTCGATGTTTCTTTGTCCCTTCTTCGCCGCCTTGAACGCTTCTTGGTCTTCCTTGGAACAGATTATGACGACGTTATGCTTCAACGGGTCAAGGAGCTCGCCGCCTCCCCTAAGCCTCAAAGCCGATATCACATCCACGTCGGTGACGTAGTCCCTGAGCCTCTGCTGCACGCTCTCTGCGACCTGCAGCCGCTCCCCCCGCATCTCGTACTTGTCGAGGTT
>DATDGE010000226.1:0-8045 GCA_036522255.1 Nitrososphaerales archaeon
GGTTCAACGATATCGTTGGCAAACCACTTGTTTATCACGGGCATATAGATAGCGTTTCCGACATATTTGCCGATTCGGGCCGCCAACAATGTCCTTGAACTGATCGGCAATACGCCACTCCTCCGCCTAAACAGGGTGACAAAGGGGATCAAGGCGGACGTTTACGCGAAACTAGAGTTCTTCAATCCCGGCGGCAGTGTAAAGGACAGGATAGGAATCGCGATGATTCTGGACGCAGAGAGGAAAGGACTCCTCAAACCAGGAGGCACCATAGTCGAGCCTACCTCGGGGAACACGGGAATGGGCTTGGTCCTCGCTGGCATCCAGCGAGGGTACAAGGTCATCTGCACGGTCCCGGACAAGGTGAGCCAAGACAAGATTGACCTGCTAAATGCGGTCGGGGCCTCAGTGCGGATTACCCCCGCGAGTCTTCCTACATCGCATCCCGACAGTTACCTGAAGATCGCTGAAAAGATCGCGAAGGAAACCCCGAACTCGTTCATGCCCAACCAGTACTTCAATCAAGCGAACCCGGACGCCCACTACGCAACTACAGGCCCGGAGATCTGGGAACAGACGGGTGGAGAGATCGACGTGCTTGTGACGGGGGTCGGGACAGGAGGCACAATCACTGGGACTGGGAGGTACCTCAAGGAAAAGAAGCCCAGCGTCAAGATTGTGGGCGTCGACCCAGAAGGGTCGATTCTCGCTTCTCGTTTCAGAGGGAAGAGAGGGACCCCTAGGCCCTATAGAGTCGAAGGGATAGGAGAGGATTTCATCCCTGGGAGCCTCGACATGAGCGTCATCGACGAGATGGTGACTGTCTCCGACAAGGACTCGTTCCTGACAGCGAGGCGCCTCGCAAGAGAAGAAGGCATCATCGCGGGGGGCTCTTCCGGGACCGCACTCTTCGCTGCCCTCCAGGTGGCCAGGCGACTCCCAGCAGGCAAGACTGTCGTCGTTATCCTTCCCGATTCGGGCCGGAGCTACACCGACAAGATGTTCAGCGACGATTGGATGGCTGAGTTCGGTTACCTGCGTTCGAAGGGGCGACGAGTTTCCGTCGACGCGGTCCTCCGTTCGAAGCCAAAGAGCGTCAGGGCAGTAATCGGTGTGGGGCCTCGAGACAAACTCTCAAAGGCGATTGGAATAATGACGCAGCACGACATCTCGCAGCTCCCTGTCATCAAGGGAGGGTTCCAGGTGGGGAGCGTCAGCGTTGCCTCGATGATCAAGAAGGTCGCAGAGAAGAAAGCGGGGTTGGACCATCCCGTGGAGGAAATCATGGAACCCCCAATTCCGACCGTTGAGAAAGGAGGCGTTCTCCTGAACCCGGCCAGCCTGATGAAGAAGAGAAACGCTGTCGTGGTCGTTGACAGGCAGAAGGTTGTGGGAGTCATAACTACCATAGACGTGATAAACTACCTTGCCCGCAGATAGGATGATGAAGTTCGGGACGCGGGCGGTCCATGCGGGTGAAGAGCCCGACCTCTCCAAGTCAGGCGATGTCGTCTCCCCCATACACCTGTCGTCGACCTTCGCTAGAAGATTGCTTGAAAAGCCCACGAGAGGCCTCGAGTACTCGAGAACCGGGAACCCGACCCGGATTGCTCTTGAGCGAAGGCTTGCCTCCCTCGAGGGCGCGAAGCATGCGCTTGCATTCTCTTCAGGGATGGCCGCTGAAGCCACCCTCCTGCTTTCAGTTTTGAAGAAAGGGGACCGAGTCATGGCAGGGGACGACCTCTACGGCGGGACAGTCCGCATTTTCGAAACAACGCTCCGAAAGTTCGGGGTCTCTTTCACCTACGTTGACACAAGAGACCTGAAAGCGGTCAAACATGCGCTCGAACGCAGGCCCGCGATTGCCTGGCTCGAAAGCCCCACCAACCCGCTGATGCACTTGTGCGACATCAGGGCCATAGCGAAGGCAGCGTCCGGGGTCGGGGCGATTACCGTCGTGGACAACACCTTCGCCAGTCCCTACTTGCAGAATCCCCTGAGCCTCGGAGCGGACGTCGTAGTCCATAGCACTACGAAATACATTGGAGGCCATAGCGACGTGGTGGGAGGCGCGCTCATGATGTCCGACGATGACCTCTTCGAGTCTGTGAAATTCAACCAGAACGCGATTGGGGCCGTCCCTTCACCCTTCGATTGCTTCCTTGTCCTCAGGGGCTCGAAGACGCTCCACCTCAGGATGCAGAGGCACAGCGAGAACGCTCAGATTGTTGCTGAATTCCTATCCCGCCACCCGAAGTTCTCCGCAGTTCATTATCCGGGGCTGAAGCACCATCCGCAATCCACACTGGCCAGGAGACAGATGAAAATGCCCGGAGGGATGCTGTCTGCCGAAATGAAGGGGGGGATGCCTGAGGTCAGAAGGTTCCTGAAGGAGCTCAAGGTCTTCGCGTTGGCAGAAAGCCTGGGAGGGGTCGAATCTCTGGTAGACCACCCTGCGACAATGACCCACGCTAGTCTTTCCTCCGAGCGGCGCAAGAGTCTCGGCATAGGTGACGGCTTGGTGAGATTCTCCGTGGGGATCGAGGACGCGGAGGACCTGATCGCTGACCTGAAGAGGGCCCTAGGTTGACCCGAACACTTCAAATTAATTAGCTCCTTTCCAGACGGCCGTCCGTGGCGAAGTCGAGGGTTTATTTCATCACAGACGTTCATGGGTCCAACAGGTGCTTCAAGAAGTTCCTAAACGCAGCCAGTTTCTACAAGGCTGACGTTATCATTCTGGGAGGAGACATCACAGGCAAGGTGATGGTCCCCATCATAGAGCAGGGGGACGGAACTTTCAGATGCTCGTACCAGGGATCGGACCTGTTCTTGAGAACCAAAGAGGAGGTCGAAGAGTTGAAGAAGAAGGCCGCCGACTCGGGCTACTACACCATCCCACTGGGCCTCCCGGAGTACGAGGAGCTGGAGGCGAATCCTGCTAAGGTCACCGAGCTCTTCCGTCAGGTTATGATTGAAAGGTTGCGAGAGTGGATGTCCCTGGCGGAACAGAGGCTTGGGAAGACTCCTGTAAGATGTTTCATTTCGCCCGGGAACGACGACGTCTTCGACATCGACCCCGTCCTGGATTCATCCACGTACGTCGTGAACCCCGAGGGACGGGTAGTGGATATCGACGGTGGACACGAGATGATAACACTGGGCTACACGAATCATACCCCCTGGAACAGTCCGAGAGAAGTCGACGAAGAGGTCCTCGCCCAGAAGATTTCAGGGATGGCCGACCAGGTGCGGGAAATGAAATCAGCCATTTTCAACATTCACGTCCCGCCAATTGATACGCCCATCGACCAGGCCCCTCAAATAGATGAGAACCTCAAGATAGTCTTGAAGGCGGGAACGGTTCAGATTATCTCAGCTGGGAGCTCAGCCTGCAGGGCGGCCATAAAGAAATACCAGCCGATGCTGGGCCTGCACGGACACATTCACGAGTCCCGAGGGATGGCCAAGATTGGGAGGACGCTATGCGCCAACCCGGGGAGCGAATACGGAGAGGGAATACTCAGGGGCCTCCTCTGCGACATAGATGGGGAGAAGATCAAATCGTATCTTCTGACATCGGGCTGAGTCAGTCCTTCAGGGTAGGCTCGACCTTCTCAATCCAGTGCCTCGCTATCTGTTCCCGTGTAGCAATCCACACGTCCTCGAAGCCTCCGATGTACTCGAGGAACCTTCGGAGTGCGACAATCCTTCCTGGCCTCCCTATGATCCTGTTGTGGAGTCCGACGGACATCATCTTGGACGATGAAGCCGCTTCTTCGTGAAGGACGTCGAAGGAGTCCTTGAGATAGACGAGAAAATCGTTCGAATTGGCGAACCGGTGCATGGGCGCCATGAAATGAAAGTCGTTGGCATCTGCAGCGTAAGGAAGTATTAGGATGCCATCGCCATTGTGCCTGTACGGACGGTCATCGTTGTACGCGTCAGAATCGTAGATGAAATTGTCCATCTCTTCGAGAATCTTCAGTGTGTTCACACTCGGCTCCCTTGCATAGAAACCGACCGGCTTCTTGCCCGTCAGCTCTTCTATGATCTCCACCGACCGCTTAATCGCTTTCTTCTCCTTGGCCAATGTGTACCGATAGTGTTCGGTCCATCGAAGCCCGTGGTCGCAAACCTCGTGCCCTCCATCGATTATCGCCTTCGCCACCTGGGGGTTTCCTAGCAGCGCCTCTGCTGTGGCAAAAAAGGTCGCCTTTGCCCTGAGCCTTGTGAAGGTGTCCAAGACCCTCCAGATGGCAACCCTAGAGCCGTACTCGTAGGCGCTTTCATTTCCCACATCCCTTGCGCGGATGTCCACCGGGAGGAATTCGCCGACGCCTTCGACCATCCCGTCGACGGGGTACGAGTGCTCCGAACCCTCTTCGTAATTGATCACCATGGAGACGGCAAGGCGCTTCCCCCCGGGCCAGAGGAATTCAGGAGGACTTCTGGCATAGCCTACCATATCCCTCTTCGGTGGTTTCAACTTGCGGCGTCCTTGCTCTGAGTGATGATAAGATTTACCGAGGCAGGCCAGGCTATTCGGGAGGTATCTCTTTCAGAGCCATCGACACGTCCAGGCCCTGTCTCTTGTGATACCATTTGCTCGCGTAGAATATCGCGAACCCAGCGATAATGGTTGTTCCGGATACCTCCGCCGTGACGTTGACGGGGACCGAATTCACGACGGTGCTCGTGAAGGCGATGTAGCCGACGACAGCGAAGCCGATTGTGGTTATGAGCCCTACGACTGATAGCAGCGGCAATCCGCCAACCTTCTTGCCCATCCAGCCTGGGGCCTTGGCAAAGAGGTCTTTCTTCACGAACGGGAAGACTGTCAGGGCGATTCCTGGAATAGTATAGGAAATCCCCCAAAGGACAGTCCCCATTGAGAAGTATGAAGAGTATCCGAGAATGGAAAAGATGTATTCGCCGACGATGCCGATGACCGCGGTAGCAATCACGGCGACCCACGCTGTATGGAACCTAGCGCTGACGTCTGCGAACTTCGAGGGGATGACCCTGTCAAACGACCAGGCGAAAAGATACTTTGTAGGGATCCAGAAGTAGGCGAAAACAGGCCCCAGTGACCCGATTAAGTACGTGATGAACATGAGGTCAATCAAAAGGGTGTTAGGGTAGGCAGCGACCGCCAAGAACATGGGCTGGGTCGGTTGATAGGGAAGCGGATAGCTCGGTACGCCGGTCGACGACCCCCCGTTTGCCCAGCCGTGCCCGACGGCGGTGATCCAATTGAACCCCAAAGTGTTTACAGTGAGGGTTGAAGTGAGTATCCAGTAGCCGAGGCCGAGAAGCAACGACACGAAGAGGGCAATCGGCAGGGACCTCTTGACGTTCCTGATTTCCCCCGCGAAGGCGTTGGCGTAATTCCCACCGAACAGAAAGAGGAAGGCCAGCGGCAGCGCGGCGATGATGCCTGCGAATCCTACTGCGGGCGTGAATGCGGCGTTGGACGTCGCGGCGTTCTGCAGACCGGCGTAGGTGTAATTCGAATTGCCCTGGGCGATTAGACTGTTCCAGTTGCTCACGAATGTTGCGTTGCTGGTGGTTGAAAGTATGTACCACATGATTATCATGCCCACTATTGCGAATACCCACGTCGTGTAGAGGAACGCCTTGATCAGCTTGGAGCCGAAAATCGTGAAGGCAGCGACCACTACTGTCAGGAGTATCATCACTTCCAGCGTCCCCAGTGGCCCGCCCAGGAAGGCCCCGAGACTGGTCATGGACTGGGAGTTCGCGAGCAACCCTTGCAGGGAGACGATGGAGGACACCGCGAACGACAGCGGACCCGTCCCTGCCCCGATGAACGCGGCTAGAAAGACGATCAGGACGTAGACCAGACCCCACGTAAATCCGATTGCTGGGTGCAGGACCCGTCCTATCCACACGTAATCGTTCCCCGTCCTTGGCATGATCACCCCGATTGCCCAGTAGGTGAGCATCAGAAACGCGAACGGAACGGCCGCAAGTAGGAGGGAACCGGTCAGGTCGGCTCCAAGGGTGTTCCCGTAGAACCACGCGAACTGGGTGATGGTGAACACAAGCGCGAAAACGAAAACGGAAGCGAAGAGAAGGGTGTCCATGGCCCCGTACTCCCTGACCAGGCCGGTAGCGTCTCTGACGAATTGCTTTGTCTGCTTCGTCTGCAAATCGGCTACCTCCAGGAGATAATATAGATTATATGAGGTTAACGTGTCGTTGGGCGCGCATGAGACGCGTCGTGGCCTTCTGAGAGGCTACCTGACCAGGGCGAACGCCCTGACTGGGCTCGCTGACCCATCCACCAGCGGAAGGGGCGCACCCACGAATATGAAGTCCTTCCCTCTCACTTTGTCGAGGTTGGTCAGGTTCTCGAAGATGGCTATCCCCTTCGATAGGAGCACCTTGTGCGAAGGAAGGGGGGCGTAGTCAGGGCTGGGAGAATCCAGGCCTACTGCGTTGACCCCAAGACCGACGATTGTCTCACAGGCAGGGACACTCAACTCGGGGTACTCCAGCCATTGGGGAGTGCCGGCCTTCTCCGCCCAGCCCATCTGAAGGAGGAGTATCCAGCCGGGGCCAAGCTTCCCCTCGAACCCGGCCTTCTCCAGCCCAGAGGTCACGTCGTCCTTCGAAATGGAAGACTTAGGTTGCTTACTCGTCAAATCCAAAACGGCTCCTCTGGCGACGTAGGTGGTCAGGGGCACCTTGTCGACGAGCTGGGCACCAGCTATGACATGGCCCGGGGCGTCCACATGGGTCCCAGAGTGTTCGACGAATGACCACAGGTAGGAGAGCCAGCCGGTGTCGCCGAGAGTAGTCATCGTTGCCTTCAATGGCATCGGATAGCCGGGGAATACCGGAGTCCCCTGGCTCTTGATGGGGACCGACAGGTCGATGATTTCCTTGAAGGGGAGCCCGGCGTCCAACTGCGTCCCAGAGACCGTGCTTGGAGTTTAAGCTTTGCAGATGCGTTCAACTTGCGTGACAAAGAGTTGCCGGCGTGGATTCCAGAGCAACGGCCTACTTGCTAACCGCCATTGTAATCGGGGTTATCGTCTTTGAGGAAATACTTCGGAGATTGGGGATCATATTCAAGCGGAAAACATCGTTGGTCCCACATTAAATAACACGAGAGGCTCCGAGCCTCCTGTCGGATGGACCTCCCAACTCACTTCGCGTTTGGCATTGCAGTAGGCCTTGTCTTCTTCGGAAGTCCCGCCGCCGCTGGAGAGACCGACCGCAGGGACTTGCCAGCCAGGCTCCCGTAGCTGAAACCCCTCGCCTGGCCTCCTCTGTTCGGGGGCGTGGCCCTGCTGGCTTTGTGGGGGACACTGTACGGCCCTGAGATACTCAGCAACGTGGAATCGATTTTTTCAGACCCGGTGCTCGTCGTCACAACCGCCGCATTTGTGGGCCTTGCAGTCTTGCTGACGGTGGTCTGGCAAGTCCGGAACGACAGGAAAAACAACAGACCGACAATAGTGTAGGGTGTCCACTCCTAGGGCGATGCTGTCAGGGCCTGGAACAGCGCTGGGTTCCGCATCCTGAGCTTGTCCTTCATCTGGTGCTCCGCATACTTCTCCCAAGTGCTCCATATGCCCAGGCCCACGAACAGCAGGATGAGGACCACGATGCTGTCGGAGAAGAGCGGCAGAGCAAGGTCGTTGGTGTAGGTTGCCAATGCTGCGGTGACAAGGAAGAGGACCGGGGAGGGGATCAGAAAAAATGCGTAGGCAAACCATTCTCCTTCAAGGCCCTTTGGAAGGAAGGCGTTGACCCCTATGAGGAATCCCGCCAGGGTAACCGATGTCGTCATCAAGCCGCTGAAGTCTGTCAAAGATCATCCCAGAGATATGCCGTACTTCCTGAGTTCCTGGTCGAGGAGGTTCTCAAGCGGGTCGAGCTGAAGGCTCCCAGAACGTGACTTGGCTCCCGTGGGCCCTGCTTCAGCAACGCCCTCTACGGCCCTTGCTTCGGCAAAGGCGGGTCTGGCCAGCTGTTTCTGGGCAATCATCCTTGCGAGCTTCCTGGCGGCG
>DATDGE010000227.1:0-3238 GCA_036522255.1 Nitrososphaerales archaeon
CTCCAAACGCTTTCTAAAACCTCGTGGCATTCCCAGTAGCGCTCCGCATTGAAGTAATGTCGGCTTTCTGCGAAGAGCTCAGACTCTGGTTCGTACCCTGGGGACTTGTTGAGGTCGCGGACAAACTCCGTCTTGTAAAGAGGACTTACGGCCGTTAGGAAGAGCTTGAAATCAGGTTCAGTCGTGCAAAAGATATCGAGCTCAAGGGCGCCGTAGGATGTCCATTTCGGGCTTCGAGCGTCTGCGCCCAGGGAGCGGCCGAGAACTCGAATAGAAGCCAGCATCTTGTCCTTCGGGAGTGCTGAACCGGCGAACCTCACAAGGAAGCGCAATGGTCGGAAGGCGAAACTCCTGAACGCTTTAATCTTCAGCCGGACTCGCAGGCCCCGTGGGTGATGACCGGATTAGCCAGATTGAACCCCATGAGAAAGATCTTGAGTAGGAGAACCCACACTTCCGGCGAATTGAAAGCCGTCAATTCGGGAATTGGTTTATAACCAGTTGAACATTCGCGGGGCTCAAGGCGACGTCGATGGTGGATCTAGACCTGACGTGCAACCTAGAGGGATTTCGAAGGTTCCTGATCAACAGCACCTGCAGGAGTTTCATCCCAGAATCCTACCTGAGGGACCCTGAGGTATTCCCAGAGAAACAGGGCGACCAGGGGTCGATTTACGTTGAGGCGGTGGACAAGGTTGACCTTAAGAAAATCAGGGACGTCACCTTCATCAACGCGAGGGACGTCCTTGGCATTATCTACACGTCAAAGAGCGGGAACACCAAGCTGAAGTGGAGAGAGCTCAGAGCGAGAATAGGACGGTTGTCGGGGACGGCCTCGGCAAATTCACTAGTGAATCTATCTATGGCGCGGATAATCTCGCCCGATGACGTGGAAGCGATTATGGCCGACCAGGCCCCAGGCGAGGAGCAACAGAATCCAGAGCAGACTTCTGAGGGCCAGTCTCCGCCCCCGGCTGATGTATCTCAAGAGTAGCGGTTTCAAATTAGAAAATCCTCTGCAAACACCCTGCGCTGAGTTTATACACGTGCTTCCGGCGGTTCAAACTTATGGGAAAGGTGAAGGTGAGCAGGATAAGCGGAGTCACAGACCCTCTGACTGGCCTCCCAGCCAAGCAGATTGAGCTTGTGGAGGTTCGAGACGCAAGAAGGCCTGAAATGTTCCCCGCGAGCGATGAAGGTAGGGTCGTCCAGGGTATGGTATCCCAGCTCCAGTCGATGGGGCTGATGCCCCAGATACGTGAACTCGGGTACTCGAAGGTCATCATGACTCTCACGGAATCCGAATACGACATGCTCGGAATGAGACTGGACGTCAACGAGATCTACGAGCTGGACATCCGGAACGGGTCCATCACTCTGAAGAAGGTCACTGAAGGGACATAGGCCAAATACGAAGGAAAAACGGTAAACGGAGATGGGAGACACCGTGAAGGTAGGCGACAAAGCTCCTGATTTTGCCCTTGAGGCCCAGGACGGGCACAATATTGCCCTACACGACTTTGTTGGGTCCAGGAACGTCGTACTCTACTTTTACCCCAAAGACTTCACCCCCGGGTGCAGGGCAGAGACGAAGAGTTTCAGCGAGAACTACGACTCGTTGTTGGCTATGGGGGCGGAAGTGCTGGGGATAAGCTCCGATTCTGCAGACAGTCACAGCGACTTCGCACGGGAGTGCGGAGCGACATTCCCAATGCTTGCCGACAAGGGTGGCAGGGTCCGCGAGTCCTACGGAGTCAAGTCATCCTTCGGGCTGGCGCCGGGCAGGGTCACCTTCGTGATCGACAAGAAAGGTATCGTCAGACACGTATTCTCGTCCCAACTGAGACCGAAGCAGCATGTCTCCGAGGCGATGGAAGCTCTGAAGGCCCTCCCCAGTTGATATCTCAGATTTTCAGCGATTGGTCAAGAAGATTCTTTGGCTAGGGCCAATAGCCAAGCTACGAACGAGTAGGACACAGTTGCAGGAGGTCGTAGAATTGAGTTTCGGACTTAAGAGGATAAGCTCGGCAATGTACATCACTCAAAGATCGGGAATCTCATTCGCAAGGATGCTCCTTTTCACGTCTATTGTCAAGGTGAGCACAGACAAGCTCCTTGTCTCCGAGGAGGCCGTACGAGTGTTGAACCAAAGAGAATAGAAGACGGCCTACGCGGCTCAGCTTTATCAAAGAATCCTGAAGGACAAAGGCGTTCGACCGGAGAAAGGAGAGGGCGTGAAACTCAAAATCGTGGGTCTGGGAGATTCGACCACAGCCGGAACCCCTGGATTTCTTTCACCCATCGAGTCGCCTCCAGACGGTGCAGGAGACAAGAAGAGCCAGTACTCGTACTGGCTCATGCGCGGTCATAGCGACTGGGACGTCCTGAACCGTGGCGTGAACGGGGAACGCTCGGACCAGATACTCAGAAGGCTCGCGAAAGATGTCATTTCGGAAGAACCGGCG
This sequence comes from Nitrososphaerales archaeon, assembly GCA_036522255.1. GTDB lineage: Archaea > Thermoproteota > Nitrososphaeria > Nitrososphaerales > Gagatemarchaeaceae > UBA183. The sequence goes on from DATDGE010000227.1 coordinate 2,466, forward strand.
ATCGCTGTCATACTTGCGGGCGTCAATGACATTTACCAAGGTTTCGCAGCCGACTTCACGACTCGGAACCTCTCCAAGATGTATTCCAAATGTCTGAGGGCCGCCATAGTCCCCGTTTTGTGCACCATCCTCCCGTATGATACTATGGGGAAAAGGGAAAAACTGCTCAGGAGGGAGTTGAATGGTTGGATAGAGTCGGAGAGTCAAAGACTTAGAGTGCCTTTCAGCGACACGGCTGAAGCAGTTTCTGCCTCTGACAACGCCGACAGGCTCTCAGGGTCTCCCGATAGGATTCACCCAGACGTTGCAGGGTACAGAAGAATGGCGACTGCGATCGGGAAGACAATCGTAGCCTATCTTGACAAGCACCCGTTAGCAGCCCCGCGGAAATGAACCGTTGGGTCTGGACGTGCTTAGATGGGGGCAACACGGCTAATGGGAGTGCGGCCTCCGGGATTCGGACCCGGGCGAACGAAAGCGAGAATAAATGGCTCACCATCATTCAGAATGCATGCAGGAACTTCGAAGAGTATGAATAGACTTGGATTTGTGGGTGGCATTCTAATCTCCGGTCTCGGCCTGCTTTTCTTCTCGCTTCCGCTGATAAGTGCATGGGAATGTGCACACTCTCAGTTAGCGTGTGTTTACAGCCGCGGGCCAATTTGGTCTGCCCTTCTCTTTGTGCCAATCGGCGTTGCACTTGTGGCCTACTCACTCAGGCCGGTCAAAAGACGAGTCGACGGCTAAAAGAAGGATGAACGCGCCACTAAGTT
>DATDGE010000228.1:0-2468 GCA_036522255.1 Nitrososphaerales archaeon
TTGCACCCGTCGGCCGCAGCGGTCACGGCCTGCCTGTAACGGAAGTCGTGCACGTCGCCGGCGACGAACACTCCTGGCACGCTGCTTTCAGTCTCTTTCTTCACGACGACGTATCCCTTCGGGTCCAGCTCCAGCTGACCCCTGAATATCCCGGTGTTGGGATCGTAGCCGATTGCCACGAAGAGACCGTCCGCCTGCATCTCCCCCTCCTTTCCAGTCTTCAGGTTCTTCGTCTTTACTCCCCTGACCTTATTGTCGCCGAGCACCTCAGTGACGACCGTGTCCCAGACGAAACCAATCTTGGGGTTGGAGAAAGCCTCCTTCTTCAGAGCAGCGCTCGCCCTGAGGTCATCTCTGCGGTGGATTACCTTCACAGAATCCGCGAATTTGGTGAGGAACGTCGCCTCCTCCATGGCAGTGTCCCCGCCGCCAACTACAGCGACGTTCTTCCCTCTGAAAAAGAATCCGTCACAGACCGCGCAGTTGGAGACTCCCTTCCCCATCAGCTTCATCTCGGACTCCAGGTCGAGCCGCTTGGGCGTGGCCCCCGTCGCTACGATGACCGAGAGAGCCTTGACGGCCCCGCTGTCGGTGTAGACCTCGAACGGATATTTCTTGAAGTTGACCCTCACTACGTCCTCTTGGAGTAATCTGGCTCCCAGCCTCTCCGCCTGACCTTTCATCCTGGCGATCAGGTCTGGCCCCAGCACAGGGTCCGGGAACCCTGGGAAGTTCTCGACATCGCTCGTGAGCATCAGCTGGCCCCCGTACTTCGTCCCCATGTAGACCAGAGGCTCCAGGTCCGCCCTGCATCCGTATATCGCGGCTGTCAGCCCGGCCGGCCCCGACCCAATTATCACCAATTTCTCTACTTTTTCTTCCATGTTCTCTTCCACCCCTTTCCGCCTCATAAATCTGCCCCCGGTTACCGCCGGGTTACTACAGCAGCTTTGCTTCTCTCTGCACGGTGTGGAGCTCGTCTGAAAGCTGGTTGAGAGCCCTCTCGAGCCTCTTGGTGTACTGGGGGAGAAGCCTGTCGTACACCTCCTTCCGCATTTGCTTGAGGTAGTACTGCTGGTAGAGGTTCAGCTTGTCCTTGGCTGCCCTTTCGACTTCCCTCTCGGTCACCTGTATCTGGCCCACGACCTCGGCAAACCTCTGGCTTGCCGCCTTCTGCCTCACTTCGTTCAGCCTCTGAAGGGCCCTGCCCCGGAACGTGTCCAGCCTTCCCCTGAGTTCGTCGAAGTACGCCTTGTCCAACTCGTTGGGGTCCTTGGCTTCAATCTCAGGCCAAAGGCTGTTGATCAAGTTCGTCTTCTCGTCGAAGACCTTTATCATCGTCGAAGCCAGTTCACCCGAAGACTCCTCCTCTTCGGCCACTTCCTCCTCGGCGGTGGTTGTCCTTGCCACGAAAAGTCCCAGGAGCAAGAGGACGAACATAACCGATGCCGCGGGGACGGCAGAGTCAATCGCCCAGCCTATCGTGAGCGCGTATACCACCTGAGCGTGCCCACTCTGCCCAGGCGACAAGTTTGTCAGACGGCCCGGCGCACCCTGCATCACGCTAGCACCCTGAGGAAGCGCAAGCGAGATAGCGTACGAGTCGACGAAGGCCCTGATCGGTGGTCTCTCCGGCAGGGATATCTTCACCTGGCCTCCCGAGACGGAGAAGTATTTCGAACCGAGCGCGTACTGGTACGAAATTGTATAGTTGGCACCGGCCGGGATTCCGCTGGTCGGGTACCCGACTGCCACCAGGGAAAGGTCGATGGCTCCACCCGTCAACGGGATCGTGTACGAATTGATCAGCCGCGGGTCAGCCGAGGCGAGAATGACCACATTCGCGTTTGACGGTGCCAGGGCGTCGACATAGAGGCCCGTAAGCGTAGTCGTCCCCAGATTCCCGAACTTGATCGTGTCGGTCAACAGCGGAGTCCCGGCCGGACTAGCAGAGATCACCCTCGCGGCGCCGTACACCCGCAATGGATGGAAGTCCTGACTGGTAGACTTCACTATCGCCCTCACCGAGGTCTGAGCTGACTGAGCCGCGACCTGGGTTAAGCTGGCCGAGTATGTATTATTGGTCCCGCCCAGGTTCGCTTTCAGCCCCGGCGGCGAAGACCTGAACGCCGTCGACGCGGGCATCCGCACGACTTCAATCAGCCTATCCACCGTGTTGCTTATCGAAGGAGCCGAGAGCGTGAGGACCTGTAGACTCCCGTTCTTCGCAGTCGAGACCACCCCATTGACTAGAACGCTGAGCACGTAGGTGCTTGAGTTGCCAGCTGCCAGCGAACCTCCGCTGACGCTGAACGGCCCTCCCGGAGAGGCCGGCGTCCCCAGCGAGAATCCATTTCCTGTAAGGTTGTATCCTGCGACCTTGGACGACAGGTTCCCTACCCCGAAACTCAGGCTCGGTACCTGGATCGGGACCGAACCGTTGTTCGTGAACTTTACTGTCTCATTGA
>DATDGE010000229.1:0-5811 GCA_036522255.1 Nitrososphaerales archaeon
GGGCAGGACCCGCCCAGCGAGCCGTACAACGTCTGGCCATTCCCTGAGATCACGGTCTTGAAACCCGGTTTTCCAAGACTCGACCCTTCAATCCTCACCACCGTGGCCAGGACGAAGGGCTCCCTGTGAGCTATCAGGCCGCTTACCACGCCCGCGTACTCCTTCTGCCCCATGACCAGATTGTGCAGCTTTCGCGCTTATTTATCCTTCCTCCGGCGTTGAGGCGAAAATAGCGCTTGATTTCGGCTGTCGTGCTCGCTGCGGGGCGTTCGGCCCGTTTCGGGGAACTCAAACAGCTTCTGAAAGTCGGGAAGCAGAACCTCGTCGAAACAGTGGTTCACTCGTTTCTTAGCTCGAGTGCCGACGAGGTCGTCGTCGTCCTAGGTTTTGGGGCAGACGAAATCCTGGCCAATTCGGAGTTCGGGACAGCCCGAGTAGTCGTGAACCCTGACTTCGAGCAGGGCCTCGGGACTTCTCTGAAGACAGGCATCGAAGCGGCCGACCCTGATGCATCTGCCGTCATCGTCGCCCTCGGTGACCAGCCACTCCTCTCTGTTGACACGATAAATGCCATCATAACGAAGTACTCAGAAACCCACGGCCCCATCGTCGCGCCCTTCTACGGGAGGCGGCGGGGAAACCCGGTGCTATTCGATAGGGCCCTCTTTCCCGAACTAAGGAAGCTCGTGGGAGACGAGGGGGCAAAGAGAGTCCTCCGACGGATGGAGGAAAACATCGTGAAGGTCAGCGTGGACGACCCGGGAGTGGTATTCGACATTGACGATGAAAGTGACTATCGTAGGCTCCTTACGATGTTGAAAAGCTGAGTCTCATTCCTCGTCGAGGAATCTACCCCTCGCGTACGAGAATCCCGACAGGAGCTTGACCATAACCTGCGCCCCGGCTTGCAGACTGGTCGTCCGCTCAGGGACGACAACATACCCGTTGGAGTCAGTCAGCACGCTCATAGACTCCGTGTCCTTCAACACAGGATGGGCTTCCAATCCCTGTCTCCCCCTGGCCAACCGCACGTAGACCACCTTCGTGAAACTTTCAAAGCGCTTTCTCGCCTTCCAATCCTCCTTTAGCGTCGCGGGCACCCCCCGGGCCACAGCCTTCCTTCCCGAGAGCCAGCAAATAGATGGGAGACCCATGAGCACGAACGCATTCATTGCTGCCTGGACCGGTCCAGGGAGCATCAAGACAGGTCTCCCCTTGACTTCAGCAACGCCTGCGACCCTCCCCCTGTCCATTCTTATCCCATGTATGATCCGGCTTCTCCGGTCGACCCTCCGCAGGGCTTGTTCCACCAGGTCCCGTTCGCCGAGTGAAGTCCCTCCAAGAGTCAGGACCAAACGGGATGTTCGAAGGGCACGCTCAAGGGCTGCAGCTATTCTTTCGACATCGTCGGGGACTATCCCGACGATTACCGGTTCTCCCCCGTTTTCCCTTATCAGATTCTCGAATATCGGCAGGTGGCTCTCACGGACCTTGGACCTGTCGCTCTCTTCCATGGACGATGTCAGTTCGCTCCCGGTGGCCACCAGAGCTATTCTTGGCCTCGTGTAGACCTCTACGCTGCTTACCCCGAGGAGGATCAACATCCCCAGGTCTTGGGCACGAATGGTGCGCCCGGCAACAATCGCCTGATACCCTTTCACAATGTCCGACCCTACCCCGTAGCAATAATCTCCCTTCTTCCGTTCAATCTCGAAGACGACCTTCCCGCCAACCTTCTTGGTCTCTTCCACCGGTGTGACCGAATCAGCTCCGGGTGGGAGATACTCTCCGGTTGCGACCCACATCGTTTCCCCGGGTCTTATGCGCCCTATCCTCGCGCTCGAACCTTCTCTTCCCCTGAGCCCGAGAACTCGGGGCGCACTCGGCGAGGCACCCCTGAGGTCCGAAGCCATTAGCGCGTAACCATCCATGTGAGACCTCGGCCTGTCCGGAACGTCTGTCGGGGAAGCGATGTTCACGGCCGCGACACGACCGTAGGCGTCCCTGGAGTCAACCGTTTCTTTCGTTGCCTTGCCTCGTGTGAGGGCTTCTATGAAATCTTGAACTCGGCCCAGGGCAACGTAGCTTTCGATTTCCCTGGTCAAATCAGTGCCGATTCACCTAGTTTCATTATATCCTTTCTTTGCTTTGTTGTTGACGACGGGCCTATCTTGCCTGGCAGGGAAATAGAACCAGGAAGTTGACGATGCTGCAATCATCTAAGGTGGTCTGGGACCGAGTCGAACCCTATCATCGTATCGCAATATTGGCATTGCAGCGCCCTCTCCTTTTTGAGGGCCGAGAACTTTGACACCACAGGCTCCCTCTGGGCGTTAGAAAAGCACAGTACCTCGGGACACCTGATTCTGCCTTCGATCACGTCCGGGACCTTGGGTTCGTATTTCGACACCTTCCATTCGTTCACATAGTTGATCGTTATTCCAGGAAAAACGAGAGAAAGTATGTCCGCGTCTTTCTCGTCTATCTGCCACCTGTCCACCTTCACAATGTCCTTGCGCCCCAGGCTCTTGCTGTTCACGTTCTGGAGGATGGCAACCGAAACATCGGCCTGCATTCTCTTGAGCTTGTCCAACCGCAGAACCTTTGCAACGGTTTCAGCTTTCCAGTCGGGTATGTGGTCTATCACAGTCCCTTCTTCGATCTTACTTACAAGCATCCTCTCGGCGACCTCCTTCGAGTCCATTCAGCTCGCACCCCCCAGGATATCTGTCATCAGTACCATTCGGAGGGGCAGGCCTGCCGCTGCCTGGACGAAATAGTTGGCATAGTTGGTTGTGTCAATTTCGGCTGACAGCTCGTCTACTCTTGGGAGCGGGTGGAGAACCTTGAGGGAAGCCTTCGCCTTTGCCAGGGCTTCGAGATTCACCTGGTAGAGGCCCTTCACCTTCTCAAATTCGGTGGGGTCGGGAATCCTCTCCTTCTGGATCCTCGTAACGTAGAGGACGTCCAGGTTGCCTACCACGCCTTTCAGGTCTGTCACCGACTCCGAAGTTACCCCCCTGCGCTCAAGGAATTGCTGCACCTCGGGCCTCATCTTCAGCGCCTCTGGGGCTATGAAAGTCAAGTCGACGTCGTAGTTGGCGAGGGCGTAGGCAAGCGAGGACGCTGTCCTCCCATACTTCAAGTCACCCAGGATCCCGATTTTCAGACCATCTATCTTTCCAAAGGCCTTTCTGATTGCGTAAAGGTCTACCATTGCCTGAGTGGGGTGCTCTCTGCTTCCGTCCCCGGCGTTTATGACCGGCACTTCGGTAATTTCGGCCGCAAACCTAGTCGACCCCTGCATCGTGTGCCGTATGACGAACAGGTCTGCCCCGTACTCCTCAAACATGCGAATCGTGTCGTGCAGAGTTTCTCCCTTGGTGACTGACGAACCTGCGGGGTTCGAGAAGCCCGAGACCTTCATCCCCAGGTTCTCCGCGGCAATGTGGAACGTCGAGTAGGTCCGCGTGGAGGGCTCGAAAAAGAGCAACACCACAAGTTTGCCCTTCAGCTGCCCGTCCAAGCTCCTGGGATTATCCTCCAATTCTTGCACGGACTGGAAAAGGGCTTCCAGTTGGTCTCGCTTGAAGTCGCGGATGCTAACGACGTCCCTTCCTAGAAAATCGGAAGTTCCTTCCATCTGGGCACCTACCTTTTCCGAGTGCCTTTTGAAAGTTAATCGTTTCCATTGAGTTTCCAAACCCTTAAATCCGCTTTGGGCGAGCTTTTTCTTCTTAGAGTGTCCAGAACGAGCAAGGAGGCCTTGCTGATGCTCGAGGACGGTTCTCTTTTCTTCGGGAGCAGCTTTGGCACCGAAGCCGATACCATAGGCGAGGTTGTCTTCAACACAGGAATGGTCGGTTACCTAGAGTCAATGACCGACCCGTCATATGCCGGGCAGATCCTTTGCTTCACCTACCCGCTAATCGGGAACTATGGCGTCCCTGCCTACGAGGAGCGTGACGAGTTCGGCCTACCCAGGTTCTTCGAATCGGACAGAATCAAGGTAAAGGGGATCGTCGTGCAAGAAGCCTGCGACTTCCCCAGCCATTGGGCATCAAGAAGGACCCTCTCAGAATGGCTAGAGTCAGAAGGTATTCCTGGAATCGAGGGAGTCGACACCAGGGCCCTTGTTACCAAACTCAGGGAATCAGGAGTGATGATGGGAGTCTTGGCCACGGGCCGCGAGGCGCGCAGCAGAGAGCACCTGGCGGAGCTCCTAAGAACAACGAAGACGTATTCTTCGCAGAACCTCGTCGCCGGAGTTTCGGTATCGAAGCCTACAATCCACGGCGATTCTGAAAAGCGGGTAGTCCTTCTCGACTGCGGAACAAAATATGGCATAATCAGGAACCTTCTCAAAAGAGGGTTCCAGGTAGTGCGTCTTCCCTACGATGCCAGTTATTCAACCGTGATGAAACACGACCCCGTTGGTGTCGTGGTGTGCAACGGACCCGGCGACCCTGAACTCCTGTCTGATACGGCGCGATGTGTCGCATCACTCGTAGATTCAGAAGTCCCTCTCCTGGGAGTCTGCCTGGGCGAGCAGATCGTGGGCATGTCCCAGGGTGCTAAGACGTTCAAACTGAAGTACGGCCACCGGGGGCAGAACAAGCCCTGCATAGACCTGACGAATGGGCTAGGTTATGTCACTAGCCAGAACCACGGCTATGCAATCAATGAGAAGTCACTCGCAGGGACTGAACTCAAGCCCTGGTTCATCAACGCCGACGACAGGACGGTTGAAGGTGTCTTCCACAAGAGCAAGCCTTGCATGGCGGTCCAGTTCCATCCAGAGGCCACCCCAGGGCCCTACGATACCATGTTCGTCTTCGATAGGTTCACGGACGCCACCATGGGAGTGCGCCAAAGAGGTGAGTAGTTTCGAAGCATGAGGGCGTGAATAAAGTCCTCGTCATAGGCAGCGGCGCGATCAAAGTCGGAGAAGCAGGCGAAAGCTGGTAGAACCAGCCGCAAGTTCGACTACTCCGGCAGCCAGTGCCTGAAGGCCCTGAAAGAGGAGGGGGTGGACTCGGTCCTCGTCAACCCGAATATCGCCACCATCCAGACAAGCCCGCAGTTTTCTGAACGCATCCACTTCGTCCCGATCAACCTCGCGTCGGTGACCAAGGTGATTGAGAACGAGCGGCCGGACGGGATTCTGCTGGGGTTCGGGGGTCAGACGGCCCTGAATTGCGGGATCGAACTCGCGGAAAAAGGAGTCCTTGAGAAGTACGGGTTGCGCGTACTGGGTACCCCGATCCGTGGAATCCAGCTCACGGAAGACAGAGACCTGTTCAAGAAGACGATGGTGGGCGCAGGCATCCCAGTCCCAAAGAGCGTCGCCGTATATTCATTCGAGGAGGGCCAGCGCGCTGCAAAGCTGCTAGGCTTCCCCGTCATAATCAGGGTTGCCTACACACTCGGAGGCAAGGGCGGAGGGGTCGCCAGAAATCTCGAGGAACTCGAACAGATCATCGAGCGCGGCCTGACCAGCTCCATCGCCCACCAAGTTTTGGTGGAGGAGTATCTTGGTGGATGGAAGCAGATCGAGTACGAAATCATGCGAGACAGGGAAGGCAACAGCGTGATCGTATGCAACATGGAGAACATGCTGGGAATGAGGGTACACACAGGAGACAACGTCGTGGTCGCACCCTCACAGACCCTGACAAACTCCGAATACCACATGCTCCGGACGGCTTCTCTGGTCGCGGCCAAGACCTGCGGAATCATTGGGGAGTGCAACATCCAATTCGCGCTGCACCCAGGGTCTGAAAGGTACGCGGCCATCGAAATCAATGCCAG
>DATDGE010000230.1:0-4239 GCA_036522255.1 Nitrososphaerales archaeon
GGACAGAAGGATAGAGAGCTGACTCAAGAAAAGAAAGAATCCGAGAGCTGCGGCCACGGGCATCACGTACAGGAGGAACCAGCCCACAGGCTTCGAAATCCTGTTCGCTCCGAGCCTGTCCATCAGTGACTGAAACCGGCGGGTCCTGAGAAGGACGATGCCATAGTGGAACTCGAACCTCTTGTATTCCTCGGAGCCCATTTCAGACTCGCGGATTCCGGTGTCGCTTTAAGTGTTCATGCTTAATACCGGACAACTGGCCTCGAACCACACAATTGACCGAGTGCTCTAGGTGCGGGGGCCAACCCTTCTACACGCGGCGGTACTCAGGGGAGACTCTCTGTGTCTCATGTTTCAAGGACTCAATCACAGACAAAGCCCGGAGAACAGTTTCAAAGTATCACATGATATCCAACGGCGAAAGGGTGGCTGTCGCAGTTTCCGGGGGGAAAGACAGTCTCTCCCTTCTCAGAGTTATCTCGGACATTTACGGCCCTCGCCGAAATCCGATAGTGGCGATATCCATCGACGAAGGGGTCGCCGGTTACCGTGACGAGGCCCTGGACCACGCCCGATCTTTGAGCAAAGAACTGGGACTGGAGCACATCGTCCTGTCGTACAAAGAACTGTTCGGGTTCACCCTGGACGAGGCCCTTGACTGGAAGGATGAACGCGATATCTCCTCATGCAGCTTCTGCGGTGTCTTCAGAAGGAGGGCCATCGATGAAGCAGCGGTCAGGGCGAAGGCGAACGTCGTCGCCACCGCACACAACCTCGACGACTATGTCCAGACTTTCATGATGAACATGATGCACGGAGACGTCGCCCGCCTCGCCTGGTTGGACCCGTCTTACTCCGACGACACCTTCCCAGTCAGGAGGGTCAAGCCGTTCATGGAGATTTACGAAGAGGAGGTCGCACTCTTCGCATACCAGTCAGGACTCCCTTTCCAGAGTGTCAGCTGTCCGTACATGCACGAGGGCCTCAGGAGCGAGGTCCGCGATTACCTCAACACAATGGAGGCGAACCATCCCGGGATCAAGAACGTCCTCCTTCGTTCGAGCCTCGATGTTATTTCCCATTACGCGCAGACTTCTGACAAGAAGTCCATCCCATGCTCCAGCTGCGGCAAGCCTTCCTCCAACGGGCTCTGCAATGTGTGCAGGATGAAGGCCACAATCGAGGAGCACGTTAAATACGGACCATAGTTCGTAACCCCTTGGCGGTGGGTAGGGCAGGAAGGGTAGCCGTCTTCCAGAATGCCGAAACCGGCTTCATGCGGCGCCAGCAACCTCCGGGTAAAGCCATCTTCCTCGTCACCCGCACCGGGCAGGGAAGACGAACTCACGCCGAGGCGGGCGGCCACGAGGGGCAGCCCTCTCGAAGGAGAGGTCCTGACTCTTAATTGCCGAAACGGGCGAGGTCCGGGAGGGAGCAGCCCTATGGCGACGCGGCCACGCTGCCTCGTCTACGTGGGGGATTCCCCGTCCGATGAAATGGGGGCGGAGAGTGATGGTGAACTCCGGAGGGTCCGCCGCCGCTTACGTTTTTATGAGCCACGAATCGGCTCGGGACTTGTGCAGGGGTAGCCTAGAGTCACCCGACGGGGAGCCTGGTAAGGCGCAGCCGAAAATGGCGCAAGCTTGCTAAGCCTGTGTCTCTCACGGGACTCGTGGGTTCGAATCCCGGGAAAATCCCGAGCTTACGGGAGTTCCCTGGGCGAAAGTCCCACCCCCTGCGCAGGTTTACTTAGAATCGTTGTCCCGCGTACGAAGCCCTCGATCTGAGTTCTTCTTGGATTCTTATCAGTTCATTGTACTTGGCTACCCTTTCGCCTCTGGCCGGTGCTCCCGTCTTGATGAAATCCGCACCGAAGGCAGTAGCGAGATGCGCGATGAAAGGGTCCTCAGTATCTCCTGACCGATGCGAGACCACGACGCTCCACTTTGCCTTTTGCGCCAACTTGATTGCGTCTTCTGTCTCCGATACGGTGCCAATCTGGTTCAACTTGATGAGGATCGCATTCGTTGCCTTGGCCTTCATTCCCCGGCGAATTCTCCTGACGTTGGTCACATAGATGTCGTCCCCGATGATCTTCATGCTCCGACCCAGCCTTCGCGTTATTGAGGCGAAGGCATCGAAGGATTCTTCTTCGAAAGGGTCTTCGATGGTGAGCAAACCATATTCATCCTTGAGCGAAGAGTAGAAGTCTTCCAGCTTAGACGAAGTCATCCGTTTCTCGTCGACGACATAGGTGTCGGAATCCTGATTGTAGAATGTGGAAGCCGCGGCGTCTATCCCGAGCCTGATTTGATCCTCCCCGTACCCTGCGTCCATGACCGCGTCGGCAATCGCTCTCAGAGCATCGCGGGTCTTTCCCAAAGGAGGGGCAAAACCTCCCTCATCTCCAACATTGATCGCTCCCTTCCCATATTTCGATACGAGGATTCCCTTCAGTGACTGATACACCTCGGCTCCCATCCGAATCGCTTCTCTGCAAGACTTCGCCCCGACGGGCTCCACCAGGAACTCCTGGATGGCCAGTTCGTTCCCCGCATGCTCTCCTCCGTTTATGACATTCATCATGGGCACGGGAAGAGTGTATTCCTTGGCCGGCCACAGCCGTGCGAAAAGGCTCACCAGGTCGGCGTTCGCGGCAGCCCTGGCCGATGCCATGGACAGCGCAAGGATTGCGTTCGCGCCGAGTTTCCCTTTGTTGGTTGTTCCATCCAGACGTATCATCGTTCTGTCGATACGGGACTGATCGCCAGAGTAGAGCCCTTTCAACCGGGGGCCGATGACCTTATTGATGTTGGAGACGGCCTTCGAAACCCCTTTTCCGTGGAACCTTTTTGCGTCGCCGTCGCGCAATTCGACCGCTTCGTGCTTTCCCTTGGAGGCCCCCGAGGGAACACTCGCCCTCCCCACCGATGAGGTCGTCAGTATCTCTGCTTCGACCGTTGGGTTCCCACGCGAGTCGAGAATCTGCCTAGCCCTTGCCGCGATTATTTTTGCCGAATGGTTGACCAAGGCTTCGTGGCAGTTTCGCCCTCGTGAGCCTGTTAAATCTGATTCGCATTGGTCTTCCGTTCCAATCCTTAATACCCATCTTGGGTTCGCGAAGCTGGGCCGGTCGTCTAGCATGGTTAGGACGTCAGGAGGCTCCCGTCAAGCCCTTACACGGCGAAACGCAGATGCGCGCCAAGGTCGTCGGTCCGAATCCGACCCGGCCCATATCTTTGCATCTTCCCATCAATTCTTCCTCGAAAAGTTATCTACGCTTGATTGAATGGCTGACCAGATGCCCAACTTCAGATACATCAGCTGGTCTGAGTACGGCAACCTCGCCGAGGCTCTTGCCGAAAAGGTCAGGGCCAACGGAAAAAAGTACGACCTGGTCGTCGGAATCGCCAGGGGAGGGATCCCGGTGGCCATGGTGGTCTCGGACCACCTTGACGTGAAAATAGACTTCATCAACGTAAAATCATACAACGACATCGGGAAGAGGACAGCGCCAAGAATCCTGTCGACGCTCATTGAGGGTGTGGCCGACAAGGATGTCCTCCTGGTTGACGACCTCGTCGACCAGGGCGACACGATGGCTTTCCTCGCCCGTTACCTCGACGAACAGAAGCCGAAATCTCTTGAAACCGCTGTCATGTTCAAGAAGCCATGGAGCAAGACCGAACCAGACTACTTCTTGGAGACGGTCACCGAGTGGATAGTCTTCCCATTCGAATTGGGCGAAGTGAGCAGGCAGAGGGCTGAGATGGAGGCCACCAAGGAATCGCCCAGCCCGACTACCTAGACAAAAGACTTCAGCAATAAGCCGTTAAAGAACAAGATTAGCGCAACAGTTGACACTGCCAGGACAATGGTGAGCTTTCTATTGACGAGCTCTCCCATGAACTTCTTCTTCGAGGTGTAATACACGAGGGGGATCATCGGTAGTGGAATCATAAGGCTCAGAATGACCTGGCTATAGATCAGCAAGACCAGAGGACTTAGTCCCAACAGGATGGCTATCGTGGTAGGGAAGACGTTGACGCACCTTGTGATTATTCGTCTTATCCATATGTTCCACCGCTTTCCAATCAGACCCTCCATTATCACCTGCCCTGCTATCGTGCCCAGCGCCGATGACGACAGTCCAGAAGCAAGCAAGGTAAGGGCGAAAAGAACGCCGATGGCCGGCCCGTAAATCTTGCTCATTCCGGCAACAAAATCATTGACAGTGAG
>DATDGE010000231.1:0-1872 GCA_036522255.1 Nitrososphaerales archaeon
TAGCTGATGACGAGAAGGAAGACCCAAGACAGCAGCACAATCCCGACAGCCTTGATCCAAGTGGTCCTGAAGGCGGCCCTGTAGACGGCAAGCCACACAATCAAAGCCAGCACGAGCGCGAAAATGCTGGCCGAATCGCCGATTACGGCCCCAAGGAAGAAGGAGACCACGAAAAAGACGACCAAGTAGGCTATCGCTCCTCCCAGCGTGGCGCCCATGGCGTCCCCGAAATCGGATTTCCCGCGCGTAATCGCTCTGCCTGCGAAGTAGACGGGAATCGAAACGATTGCCCATAGTATCAGGAGGCCTACAAGATAGACCAGAATCCCGAAAATCGAGGTCGGAAAGTGAAGCGATATCAAGTCAGTTGGCCTATTGGCGGGTTAGCTAGCCCCCCATATTACGTTGGCGATTAAGCACGAGCGTCCAGAACGCGAACAGAAAGACCAGGGTCATGACAGCCCCGCCGTAGTCATGGAAGATGAGGGCTGCAGGATAATTTACGTAGTACCCCAGCAGCACGACGAAGAAGATCCTCAAGACATTCATTGCGAAGACCCCCAACGCTCCTAAAATCAGAATACTAATCCTGCCTTGGTCCGTTCTTACCTCGCCCAGGCCGGCGACAGAAGTCAGGCCAAACAGAATAAAGCTCTGCCATCCGGCGCAGTTCCAGTCCACGTTGGCTGCGATGGGCAAGAAGGAACCGCTGAGCCAGACAGTCCCTCCGCTGCTCCCTCCTGAAAGACCGAACCCTCTGAGGAGGTCCCCGACGGCGGACGCCTCGTAGGGAACGATCGCCGATACCACCCTGTCGAACCCAATGAAAGTGGCAACGGAAGCGAGCAGACCGTTGAAGGTCAAGACGAGGGGGAGGGTTAGGAAAATCAGGGCGGCCGCCATGATCAGCGTTCGCTCGACGCGTCCGGGTTCAGTCCCACCTGTGCCGTCGGAGCCAACTTCATCGCCTCCACGCATTCTTCTTTCGACCAGCAAGCCAGCGATGCCTGGAACGACAACCGCGAAGGCGGCAAGGGAGATCGAGTTCTCAGGGACCTCGATAGGAAAGTCGATGTTGCTCGGGTGCGTCTGGCTGTTGAAGAGGAGCAAGGGAGCTGACCCGCAGTCTGGGCACCACATGCTGACCACGATGGTGTCCCCCCTGGGCAGAGCCTTGTTCTGGGCAAAGTTTCCCCAGGTCGCTTGGTAGAAGTTCACGCCTTTGTGCAGAGAGATTACTTGAGTTTCACCCACACCGGCAATGTGAGCGATGCTGTTGTTCGCGGGATTGTAGAAGTCGATTCTGAACTTCAGGTTTCCCACGCAGCAGGTGACACTATTGGAAGTGGTGGTTTGGGTCTGCGTGATGGTTTGTGTTTGGGTCTGGGTGGTTGTGCTCTTTTGAGTTGTTGTCTGCGTGCAGGTCTGCGTAGTATGCCATTGAGGCATGACGTTGCTGTTGGATGGCGAGTCAGGACAGCCTTCGGTGCTAGTCGATGTCTGAGAATGGGATTCCGTCTGAGTCGTTGTGAACCAAAGAGGATTCGGGGCGGCTCCCGCACTGCCGGTCCCCGACCCTCCCGCGTCAACCCAGATGTGAATGCTCACCGAGGCCCCGAACGGGAGAGGGACGTCTTTGGGTGCTGTGTCGCTGAAGAAGACAGGCCCTGAACCCTGGGCCCCGCCGATGGATGCCGTCCAGTCCTGCCCGTTTGGTGGAGGAAGGTGCATCAGGAACGACAGAGCGAGCGGGCCTGGGAAGGGGGAGTAAGACGACGGCGCGGGCTGGTTGTAGAAGTAGTAGGCAGGCTGGGCAGTGGCGGAAGTGCTGAACGCCCCCTGGGCGAGCGCCGCGACAAACAACAGCGACAC
>DATDGE010000232.1:0-2599 GCA_036522255.1 Nitrososphaerales archaeon
CTTCGCCGTATCTGCACAGGCCTATGTCCTCGTAGGTCTGTATCTCGGAGCTAGAGTATGCGTCGTGCAATTCGACGAAGCTCAACTCTTCGATGGGGTTCCTAAGCCCAGAATTCTTGTACGCCTCCAGGGCCGCGGTCCTCCCGGCCCTGAAAGAATGGACCCCCGGGTAGCTCAGATTGGAGTAGTGCGACGCTTTCTCCCATGCGAAGAGGGGGACCTTCTCGTGGGGCCTGTCCGCCAATCGCATGGTGTCAGTTCCGCAGCCGACTCCTTTGATCAAAACGGGATGGTCGGTGTACTTGAACGCAGCCTCCTCAGACGCGAGGATCAGTACGGCTGCCCCGTCGCTCATGGTGCAGACCGAGGGTCTGTTGAGGGGATGCGCGATCATCTCGCGCCCCAGAGCCTCCTTCATTGTCAGTTTCTCCGGATACTGCGAGTAAGGATTGTTCAGTGCGTTGACGTGATTCTTCACTGACACCATCGACATTACCCTCCTGGCTTCCCGGGTGGCTGCCTGCTGAGCCTCCTTCTCGTCCTTGACTCCTGCGAACCTCTTCTTCCTGACGAATTCGTAGATGTGCCGCTGCACCATCAAGGCGTAGTAACCCGTGTAAAACCCCCCCACAGGGTAATCGAAGTTCGTGTCTGATGCAAGGGCGATGAACTCGTTCCCCTTCCAGGTCTCGACGCTCGACATCGTCTCGAACCCGGCCACCAGGCAGACCTCATTCCTCCCGCTGGCAACCGTTTCCCACCCTGCTTGAACTGCCTGTCCCCCCGTAGCACCCCCCCATTCGATCCTTCGCGAGTCTTTGGGATTGAGCCCGAGGAAGTCTTGCACCATCGACGCTGCTTTGAGCTGCCTGGCGAAGTGGTCCGAGAAATATGATATCCTGCTGCTTTCTATTTCGGAAGCCTTCAGCTTCGGGACGTCGTCCATCGCGTAGTCGTACGCCCTCTTGACCATGAGCCTGAAGTCCATCTCGGAATGGGCCTTAGCGAACTTTGTAACGCCTCCCGAGACAACGTAGACCCTCCTCTGCCCCGGCACGCTCGCGACGGCAATCCGGCCGGTATTAATTTCCTTCCACGAAATGCTCGTGCCAGACTATCGTCCCTTGGAAGTTGGGTGCTTTCCGGTCCTCTCCTTTGCAAACTCCAAGTAGAAATCTATTGAGGCTCGGTCTGCAAGCGAGTCCCTGTTGAGAACGCCAACCGGGTCAGCGCCCATGAGCAGCCTCTTTATCGGAACCTCCAGCTTCTTGCCGTTCAGCGTCTTTGGCACGGACGGGACTTCAACCAATGTGTCTGGGACATGTCTCGGTGACAGGTCGGTTCGAATCTTTTTGCGGATCTTGGCTTCGAGTTCGGCGTCGAGTCTCTTCCCCTTTGCCAACGCGACGAAGAGTATCATTTGTGCACCATCCCCCGGGCCCTCAAGGTCGATCGCAATGGAGTCAGCCACCTCGGGGAGGGACTCCACCGCCCTGTAGATCTCGCTCGTCCCTATCCGCACCCCCATCCGCTTTATCGTCGCGTCGGAGCGGCCGTAGATGATGCATGTCCCCCTCTTCGTAATCTCGATCCAGTCGCCGTGGGTCCAGACGCCCGGAAATGCTCCGAAGTAGCTCTCCCTGTACCTGCTTCCGTCTTTGTCCCCCCATAGGTAGAGAGGCATGCTGGGCATCGGCTCTGTCACGACGAGCTCTCCCACCTGTCCAACGACTGATGTCCCCTGCTCGTCGTACGCTTCCACCTTCGCCCCAAGCGACCTGCACTGAATCTCTCCCGAGTAAACGGGGAGGGTCGGGCAACCCCCAACGAAGGCAGTGCAAACGTCCGTCCCTCCGCTCATTGAAGCGACCCAGAGGTCCTCCTTGATCGACGAATACATCCATTCGAAGGACTCGGAAGCGAGGGGTGAGCCCGTTGAACCGACCCCGCGGATTTTGCCAAGGTCGTGGGAGGACCCGGGTTTGAGCCCTGCCTTCACGCACGCGGAAAAGTACGCCGCGCTCCCGCCCATGAAGGTCGTCCCAGTGCTTTCCGCGAGGTCCCAGAGGGCGTTGAGGTCAGGAAACGAAGGGCTCCCGCTGTAAAGGACTATCGAGGCTCCTTGGAGGAGGCCTCCGACGAGGTAGTTCCACATCATCCAGCCGGTGGTAGTAAACCAGAAAAAACGGTCGTTGGGCCTTATGTCATTATGGAGCGACAGCTCCTTCAGAAACTCGACCAGAATCCCTCCGTGCCCCTGAACTATCGGCTTGGGCAAACCTGTCGTCCCTGATGAGTACAGGATCCAAAGTGGATGGTCGAACGGTAGGAATTCAAACTCCAAAGCCTCCTTGCCGGCGACTGCGTCCCCCCAGGCGAGCTCGCCCGCAACGACCCCACCCTTCGCTTTCGAAGGGACCCTTATGACCCGTTTCAGGCCTGGCAAAGATGCTGCCATCGAAGCGACCTCCTCGGTTCGGTCGAACCATTTTCCCCCGTAACTGTATCCGTCCGCGGCAACCAAGACCTTGGGCCGGATTTGGCTGAACCTGTCTAAGACAGCCGGGGCCCCGAAGTCAGGCGAGCAGCAGGACCAGAT
>DATDGE010000233.1:0-2936 GCA_036522255.1 Nitrososphaerales archaeon
ATAGATGAATGGGACCGCGGCCCTGCGGAGTCCTTCAAACAGGCCGCTCATCCTCTGCTGATGGAGTGTCGTCTTCAGGTTGTACGAATAATCCGCCCGACCGATTTCGCCAGCGTCCGGTATCCCTATTCTGAAGAGCGCGGTACCACGCACCCTGTCGCCGCTAGTAGCAACCATGTACTTTCCGCTTGCTACTGCAAGGTCTTCGAGCCCGATGTCAGTCTGGGGCCTGAGCCGCCACTTCGCCTCAGAAAAGATCTCGCGCGCCTGTCGCACGGCCTTCACCAATGGAAGATGGAACCAAAGATACTCCCCAGGGAGCTGGAGATCGAATTCCACACGCTGGCGGTGTAGTTGGTGCTCTGCTTGAGTATCGATTCTATCCCACCGACGAGGAGTGACAGAGCGACAAGCGCCACCGAGAGTAGGAGTGCTTCTTCGATCAGTTGCGCACCGCGCCGTGAGATCCTTAACCTGTGTACTAGTTTCATTGGACGTTAAGCAGATTCCGCTATTTAACGCCCAACAAAGGAATCATCGGGATGCTGGCGATCGGAGAGGCGAGGGACCATACGAACGCGAAGACGCTCAGAGAAATCGCGACATTGACAAAGAACCTACTCCCAGACATGAAAAACCCAAGCATTCCGGAGCTGATTATCGTCATTCCAGCTGCGAAGATTAGCAGCGCCCCAGGGTCGGGCCGGGCCTGTGCCGTGAAATCTAAGTTCCCGAGCAGCGGGCCCAGGGTCGCAACTGTCGCGCTAACAGCGCCAAGGACTCCAGATGTTATCATGCTCCTGAATGTGATAATCTTGTGTTCCATTTTGCCGTTTTCCTTGAGCTTCAACCACCCTTCCAGTGTGTGAGAAACTGCCTCACCGTTCTTGCCTACAAGGGATGTGTTGCTCTTTGAGGCACTGACAAGGAGAGAAGCAAGCATCGCCACTTCATCGGACTTGCTTTCATTAAGAGTATGAAGCGAGACTGAGAATGGGAACCCGAGCAGTAACTTACGGGCAGTCTCGACCCCGACGGGCCCGACTCCTCCGAGTTCCCTGACCAGGGACTGGGCCATCCCCCTCCCTTCCTCCACCGACTCCATTACTCTCCTGAGAGCAAGGACCATTAGAAGGTCAGGGTTCATCTTGGCCCTCTATCGGACGCCGCCAAATAAAATGCGAGGTCGATTGCGACGAAACCGAAGGCTGCCAGTTCCGAGAGGCCCTCAGGGCTGTAGATGTGGGTGAAGACTGCGTACAAAAGGAGCATGATGGGCGTGAAGAAACAAACAGTCATGAACATCGGAAGTCTAGTCTCCTTGCTTAGCTCCGATGAACTCATCAATCCACGTATCTCTTGGTCACCAACATCGACGACGCGTGGGCGCAGAGTGGCTGTCCCGCGGAGGACCGAGGCTGCAGAAAAAGAGGCAAGCCTCCTCGACGCTAATTCGACCGCATTCTCCACCCTGGCACCGAGAAGGACAGACCTCCCCAAGTCCGTAAGGGCCCTTTTGATTCCCGGTTCGCTTGACCGAAGCAGCATCAGCGTTCGAGGCCTGGACCCTGTAGCATTCATACACGCGTTGGACGCCACGGAAAGCAAGACGGATTCCCTGGCCTGGCTCACGCGCTGGGCGTCGACGAGCCTCCTTGGTGTCGATAGCACAATGTAGAATACGAGTAGGGCGACCACGATTTCCGCTGCGGCTGTATCCTGTCCCAACACCCCTCCAAGTGCGAGGCTGCACCCCAACAATGCTGTGCCGGATGCAGCAGCCCCCACCGTTGCTACTTTCCAAGGGTCAATGCCCAGGTGCTCGAACGAGGCGAAATTCATGAGACATTCTCTCCTTTGGAATTCAGCCTCCGCGACGCGACTTCGATTTTCCCCTTGAGCCTCATTGAGTCCATCCCTTCCGGGGGGAGCGGCCAACCTGGGCCTGCAATGTTCCGAAGCTTGAACTCACGGTCGCGCAGGAACAACTCTTTCACTCTAGGCATCCCCTGCTCCTGAATCACGGCGCAAATTCTCTGGACGAATCTTCCCTGCTCCAGTCTGTCGGGCCTTGCCATCTGAATCATTAGCCCAAGGTCCATCAAGTTCTGTTCAGCAATGTGGTGCATGCTGGTCCAGCGCCTGATGGCTTGCTCTACTGTCGAAGCGTGGAATGTCTGTATTCCCCTTGCACCCGAAGCCAGGGCTTGAAAGAAGGCTCGGCTGTGCTCCTCTGATTGTATTTCACTTAGTATGACGATATCAGGAGATCTGTGAAGTGCTTTGATAATCTCCGATTCTTTGGTTCTTCCGGAGTCGTCACCGCGTTCGAAGGGGTCCACTTTCACTTTCATCTGGTGGTAGCCTCGTTCGAGCATGTCCTTTGTTTCGACGGCATCCTCGATGTAGAGGCGCCTCAACCTACGGTCGACCTGTTCGTCGAGTGCATTGAGGAGGGTCGTCTTTCCTGTCCCAGTCTCGCCGATGACCGTAACGTTCCCGCCTGATTCCAGCCAGCCTACCAACATAGATGCGGCTTCCTCGGAAACGACTCCGAGTTTGATCAGCTCCTTCAATGAAAGAGAGCTCACATTCAACCTCCTCACGTCGAGCGCGAACCGGTTGACGGAGATTGGCTCGAGGTCGACAGAAACCCTCAGGATGGCGCCCGAAACGACGAGATCGTTCTTGAGCGAAGGCGTCTTGAAGTCCAAGGTATAGCCGCTGAACGTGTCAAGATGGGTCACCAGGGCGGACCTTTCCCTCTCGGTGAGGACTATCTCGGACTCGCACCTGCCTGCCACTCTATGGTCCAAGTATATCGGAGTGAAATCCGAGTCAACAAAGAACTCAGTAATGCAAGGGTCCCTAGCCAAGGCGAGGATTCGAGATAGCCCCATTGCTTCATAGGCCGAGAGCTCCGACAATTCCTTGAT
>DATDGE010000234.1:0-2988 GCA_036522255.1 Nitrososphaerales archaeon
GCGTCTCATGAGAATCCTGGAAATTGAAGGAACAGGAATGGGCGACCTCAAGAGGCTTCGCGAAGTCGAATGGAGACGGTCAGGGATGGTAATGCTGAACACGACAGAGCCAAAGCGTGGCACACTGGAACTCATGATCGAAGTGATGGAGGATTACAAGGCCAAAGCAAAGAGGACCGGCGAAGTGCTGGCAAGCATCTACGCTTTGGACGAATTGAACGTGCCCACCGGAGGATTCATCCTGGTCTACCTGCGTCACGGGGTCCCTCTTCGCATCCTCGTCGACGGCGGCAAGACTCCCGAAGTCGAAGGAATAATTACCCCAACCACTTAGAGAGAAAACCGCGCAGGCCTCTTGCTCATATCAGCCATCCAGTCGAAGTCACCAAATTGTGAGGTTCTTCATCGACTTTCCCTCCACAGACTTCAAATTGACGGTGAGGTTTCCAAGAATTGAGTTACTCCTTCTTTGGGTAATTGGCATGAACTACTATAGCCTGCAATGGAACCGTCATGACAGACTTGCTTTCAGAGGCTAGAGCTCCGCTTGTGCAGTCGCCGATTGCCATGATTGCGAGAAGGCTCCTTGCGTCAGATGTCTCAGTTCAGGCCGTCATGGTGATGGGAAACGATGGGAGGGTTCTGGTTCATGAGAGGGCGATCAAAGACGATGAACTCGATTCCATCGGCGGAGAAGATTATCCGCTCTTTTTTTACGACTCAAAGCCCGGTCTTCTCTTCTTTGTCCGACTGAATAAGCAGCCAACCAGCGGAGGGATTTCCGACCGCATTATTTCGGCAATCAGCTCGCCATCCTTTTCGATGACCCCGTGACCATCCGTCCTCAAACTATCACTGAAATCTGTCCCTGGGCCGGCTGGATTCCCTACAGATGAATCGGGACAAAGAAGCCCGCTACAACGACCGAAAGCAGCGTAATGACGACCAAGGCGACGCTATGCTTGAATCCTTCGGCTAGCGAGCCTTCGCCCATCTTCCCTGCGACCATCCCGAGCACCCAGCTCTGGAAGACACTCGCAGTCAGCAGGTCGTCCAGCAATCTAGGGGAAGCCCCGACAATGGCCACGTGAATGCCTCTCGCGGCCAAAGCAGTCTGCTGGGAAATCATGAAGATCATCACGAACGTGGTCAAGGTGAGCATGATCCCGCCGATGTAGATTATCAGGACAAATGCTCGCAGCGATGACCTCGCATCTGACTCCGAGACACTTATTCTTCGCGTGAAAACTGCCATATCATCGAAGCCCCGTAGCGTTCCCCCTCCAAGTTCAACGACTTCAAGCATGAGCGTGCCTACGGCTCTCCCAACCCAGCTGCTTACTCCCTTGGTAAAGCCTGAAACGACTTTACCTAGCGAAATTCCCCAAGAAAGCTGAGCTCCCATCTTACTAACGTATTTGGAGAAACCTCCGTATCTGTTTCCTTCGCCAAGTCGTTCAATGGCCTGTTCGGGTGGCAGGCCAATCTTCCTCTGCTCAGCGACGTCTTCGATGAATTCGGGGAGCATCCTCTCGATCGTTCGCCTCTCCCTGGAATATTTTGTGGCGAAGAACGAAGGGACTGCGCTTATGGCAAGAAGCGAGATTGCCATATGCTGGTACAACAATATCGGGAGAGGGAGGAAGAAGAGGAGCACCCCGACTGGAACGAACGAAAGGAAGATCTTGTACGGCCGCATGTCAGTAAATGGCCATTTCTGGCTGAATGAATCCATCAGCCAGATGAAGGAGGCGGAGAGTGTAGGGACGACAACGAACGAGAACAGGTAGATGTTCGCGACCCCCGCAGAGTTCCCGTTGACCAGCGCCTCGACCAGATACAGAGTGAACAGGGTCATCCCGAGCACAACTGTTACGATCAGAAAAGACTCTGAAATCAATCCGACTGTTTCCACTGTTCTCTTGATCTTATCCGCCATCTTGTCAAGAGTTTCCTTGAGGCGCAGGTTGAGGTAGTTCACGTGGTCTCCACCCGTCCTGAGCACTGTCGTGTACCCCGTGAGCAACTCCGCCCACTCGCGACTGGGGCTATACTTCGCGGCCCTCTCCATTGCTGTAATAGGGTCGCGTCCGAAGACATCGATGTCTATCAGCATCCGCTTTGCCTCCTTGGCTGCCGCCTTGAACACGTCAATCTCCGAAATCTGACGGAGAGTTTCGATGAGAGAAAGACCTCCCCCGGCGAGTACCGACAAGTATCCGACCAGAAATGGCATTTCGTTGTCGAGGGCCGAACCTCTTGACGATTTGCTGACCTTGGGCGCGTTCAAGACCATAAGGAACACTGCGAAGGGTGCGACTCCGGCCAAGAAAAAGTATGGATGGTGCGTGAACGCGGCCCACGCAATGACTCCTGCGGCGAGGATGCCCGATACCATCGCCGAGAATAGGGCGACAGCCACAAGGCCCACCGGGGTGACCCGCAGGCCTGACTTCAGAAGGTCGTCTCTCAAAAGCGGAATCCCCCTCGAAATACGTTCTGCCGGAGCCTTGAACAACCTGTAGGATACCAATGAAAGCCTGTCGAAGGTGCCCAGGCGGGCCGAGCTAGGGTAGAACCTTTCAAAGACCTGCTGGCTCAGCGTTTCGCACCTTCCCGAAGGGGTACGACCTGAGCAGACAGGCCGAGTTGGCCTTTCGCCTGCTCGTATATCCTTTCAGGTTCTTCGATATATGACTGGAACAAGGGAGTTATCTCCTTGAAGTTTCGATAGCCTTTCTCTTGCATCCACTGCAGAACAACGCTCCGTCTTCGAATTTCTTCCTCGATTTGTGAGATCGAAATTCCGAGATCCCTGGCGATCTTCGCGAGCTTTTTGCTCTTTTCCATGTCACCAACGACAAGCCTGTCCGTCGTAGGGTCCCAGGTGAACATCGGATGATAGTTCCCGGCTCCATATACTTCGTCGATGGAGATCAGTCTCCTTACAACGTGGGTGCCCCCGCCCGCAGCGGGGATCGTGAGCCT
>DATDGE010000235.1:0-2834 GCA_036522255.1 Nitrososphaerales archaeon
CTGGGCTTCTGCAAGAACCCGCTTCGCCTCCTCCAGAGGGTCCTCTAGGGGCAAGGTCGCTTTTGGAGAGGTCCCGTTCAATTAAGCGTTCCCCAGGTTGAACCCTTTTAAGACGTCAAGCGTCCTTCGCGGGGCTTGGAAAAACAAGCCAAGACGTTCGCACGTGATGCGACGGGTCTTGTAAGGACGTTAGGTTTTCTCGACCAATTCATCATCTCTCAAGCCATCATCGTCGTCGTCAACGGTTTCGTCCTGACCTTCCTTTTCGCCCCTGTCTTCTTCCCGGGCGCCAACCTGGCGCTCGTCTTCACCCTGGGATCGATTCCTGCATTCGCAATGTCTTACGTGTACGCTAAGATGAGTGCGGGGATGCCAAGAAGCGGCGGAGACTACGTGTGGTCTACCAGGATTCTAGGGCCTGTGTATGGGAGCGTCCAGTTCGTCTTTCTCCTCATAACAACCCTCATAGTCGGAATCACTCTCAGCACCTGGTCCAACGTATCAATCGCCCTGTCACAGCTGATCTATGCCTTGGGGGTCACGACGGGGAACTCCGGATGGGTCAGCTTTGCAATGAGCCTCACTTCGACCGGCCTGGGGACCGGGTACGCGATCGCCACATTTCTCGTGATTCTCTACATCGTGATCTCAATCTTCGGGCTAAGGATCTTCGCCTGGTTCCAGAGGGCCGGCCTGGCTCTGTACTACCTGAGCACAGCCGGATTCATTGCCATCCTCCTTTTGATTGACCCCAGCACCATACCTTCCCTGTTCAACAAAGCGATGAGCGCGGCGGGAGGGAATTTTGCAAGCGTTACCTACACCAGCATAATCGCACAGGCGGGGCCGTCCCCGTCAGACTGGATCACTCCTTCGGTTCTAGCAGCCATCCCCTGGGGATTCCTCACCTTCACCGGTTTCAACTTCGGCGCCTACCGTGCCGGAGAGACAAGGAACGTGAAGTCTTCGATGTGGAGGTCCCTCTTCATCTCAGTCATAGTCACCGTGCTACTGCTGGTTGGCATGGCTTTCCTGGTGTACAGGGACTTCGGCATCGATTTCATAAACGCCCTGAGCTCCGTTCAGGCCAGCAACCCCTCGACCCTTCCCACTCTGCCTACGACCTCGCTCCTCGCCAGCCTGGGCAGCCCGGCCGCAGCGGTCTTCGTCGGGCTCTCGCTGCTGATAGGGTGGCTGATTGTCTGCGTGGCGTACATAGTGACGATCTCCAGGATGATCTTCGCTGCTTCATTCGACAGGCTGCTTCCGAACAGCCTGGCAACTGTCAGCGACAGATTCCATTCGCCCCGCAACTCGGTCCTCGTGGCCGGGGTACTCTCTTGGATATTTGTCACGCTCTACTTCTTCACCAACTTCTTCACGACCTACCTTCAGCTCGGTCTTATTGCACCCATCGGATACCTGATGCCGCTACTGGCGGCCATGGTCTTCGCATGGAGAAAGAAAGAGCTCTTCAAGTCGACGGTGGGTCAGTTCGCAAGCAGCGCCGTGCTGGGCCTCGCGGCCCTGATTGGCGTTGGCTCGTTCCTCTTTTACATCGTCGCCCTTTCATTTCCACTCAGCGGTCCCCTCGGGACCGTGTTCCTCGGAGGAAACCTAAACTTCTCCTATGGTGTGGTCGTCGGGACCATCATCGCAGGCCTAGTGATCTACGCAGTGGCCTCGTCGCGCGCGAAGGGCATGGGAGTAGACATGAAGAAGGTCTACAGCGAAATCCCACCCGAGTAAGTTCAACCCCGTTCTGCTTTTTTTCTCTGGAGCCAGTATGCTATCTATTCCAGCCGAGGATTCGCCTAAAAGGGCGAAGCCTCACCCCAGACCCTGAGGACTGGAATCCTTCCCTTCCAACAGACCGATTCGGGTGGAGGCTGCGGTGATGGAGAAACCCGGCTCGATTGGCCTAAGGCGATTCCCGATGCCGAGGGTGGGTCGGGGGGCCGCCCTGGTCAGGATGATCGGGTCAGGCCTGTGCGGGACAGACAAGCACATGTTTCACGGCGAGACCGTCCACCCCGGCGGGCAGGAGTCCACCTTTCCTCTGATACCTGGACATGAGAACCTCGCCTACATCGAAGAGTTAGGCGAGAAGGAGGGGCGGTGGTTGGATTCGAACGGGACCCCGCTGGTCAAAGGTGACAGGGTCGTCCCGGCCTGCGACGTAAACTGCGGCGAATGCTACAACTGCAGGAACTTCTACGGCTGGTGCTGGTGCGAGAATGTCTTCGGCTACGGGACGACGATCTCCTGCGAGAAACCGCCTCACCTTTTCGGAGGATGGGCAGAGTACATGTACATCGTCCCCAAGGTGCACCTGTTCAAGGTCCCCGCAGGGCTGCCAGACAACGTGGCCGTCCTGGCCGAGCCGATGGCAGTCGCCTATGGCTCGTTCGCGCGGGCCATGGCTCCGTACTGGTTGGCGAAGGAGGGGACCGGTCCCGGAGATACAGTGGTCATCCAGGGCTCAGGGCCCCTGGGCCTTTCGCATGCGGCCATGGCCAAGATGGTCGGAGCTGGAAGGGTCGTTGTGGTGGGGGCCCCAAGGGAGCGCCTCGAACTTGCAAAAAGAATGGGAGCGGATGTGACGATTGACATTTCCAAGTACGACACTCCCAAGGAAAGGATTGCTGAGGTACGCCGAATCACCGAAGGCAGGGGGGCCGAGCTTGTGGTCGAATGTGTCGGGGTTCCCGCAGCCATAGCCGAGGGACTCGAGATGGTGAGCATGGCAGGGACCTACCTCACCGTCGGCAACTACATCGACATGGGGACCGTCGCCATCAACCCTCAGAGACAGATCCTGAGCAGGTCGCTCA
>DATDGE010000236.1:0-2446 GCA_036522255.1 Nitrososphaerales archaeon
GGGAGATTTCTGGTCAGGGCCCTTTACGACGCCGGTTTTGCAAACAAGCCTCACTCCGAATCTTTGGATGACGGACTAGTCTACAGCGGTTGTTATGTCACCGCAGTCGTGAAGTGCGTCCCTCCGGGGGACAAACCAGCCAGGGAGGAGTTCGAGAATTGTTCATCTTACCTCGACGCGGAGATTTCGCTGATGAAGAATTTGACGGCCGTCCTTGCACTTGGGGCGCTGTCCTTCAGAGCCTACCTTGACCATCTCAATCGTGGAGGGGTCGAAGTCAAGGGCATGAAGTTCTCGCATGGCGGTGCTTTCAGATTCAAAGGAGGACCTGCCCTATACGCAAGCTACCACCCGAGCCCTCGCAACACCAACACGGGCAGACTCACGTCGATGATGTTGGTCAGCGTCCTGAGACGAATCAGCCGAGAATTCCAACCTTTTCGCGAAGTGAGGATATAAGCGGGTCTCGTTGACGGGCTTACGGGCCCGTAGCCTAGCACGGATCAGGGCGTCATGCATCGAACGCGCAGGCCTGCGAAGCTGGAGATATACGACCAGAAATCGAGGGTTCAAATCCCTCCGGGCCCGCTGTCAATAAGCTCGGAACAGGCTTTGATTAGCGAAAAGAGCTCTATTCTGGCTATTTGGGTTCTTATGAGCTGGGCCCAAATTGAGGACCGTTCAAAGGTTCTGGTTAGAAAGAACTGCCCGTGCCTAAAACGCGGCGGATCTTCCTCCACAACGAATTTATTGCCAATGGTAGCTAATGTCAGAACTGGTTGACCCAAGGGCAGCGGAGGCTGGCAGCGATCATGTTTACAGACTTGGTTGGTTATACCTTGCTGGGACAGAGGAACGAAGAACTTTCGCTAGCCTTAGTCGATGAGCACAGAAAGTTAGTCCGGCCCATTCTCCAGCGACATGCCGGAAGAGAGGTAAAGACGATTGGCGACGCCTTCTTGGTCGAATTCTCCAATGCTCTGGATGCCGTCAGGTGTGCCTATGATATCCAGAGGGCTGTAAGAGAATTCAACTTCTCCCTTCCGGCGGCGCGTGCAATACACCTGAGAATTGGAATCCATCTTGGTGACGTCGTTGAATCCGCGGGCGACATAGCAGGAGATGCTGTGAACGTCGCTTCGAGGATTGAATCCCTGGCCGAAGACGGGGGAGTTTGTTTGACTCGTCAGTTACACGACCAAGTCCATAACAAGTTCGAACTTCCTTTTGAGAGCTTGGGACCAAAGCAACTCAAGAACGTCAGCACAAATGTGGAAGTTTACAAAATGGTGATGCCCTGGGAGAAAGCGGAGAGCACCCCGGTGGCACGGCTCCTAAAGACCCGTGTTGCCATTCTTCCTTTCGCGAACTTCAGTCCCGATCCCAACGATACCTACTTCGCAGACGGCATCACTGAAGAGATCATCTCGACCGCCTCAGGCGTGAGCGGTCTAAGCGTAATCTCCCGTACCTCAGTCATGGGATACAAGGGGAGTACAAAGAAGGTGAAAGAGATAGGAAGGGAACTCGACGCGGGTTCAATCCTCGAAGGCAGCTTCAGAAAGGCCGGAGACAAAATTAGGGTGACCGCTCAACTCATAGATGTTGACAGCGACACTCATGTTTGGGCCCAGAACTATGACAGGATGTTTCGCGACATATTTGATGTCCAAACCGACATTGCGAATAGTATCGCCAACGCACTGAAGGTCAAAATCCTACCCGGAGAGAGGGAGAGGATAGAAAGGCCCCCTACCGAAAGCGTTGAGGCCTACGCCCTTTACCTCAAAGGGCGCCATTACTGGAACGAGAGGACGGAAGCTAGCATGAGGACCGCAATCAAGTATTTCGAAAAGGCGCTAGAAAGGGATCACAGATTCGCTTTGGCCTATGCCGGGATTGCCGACTGCTATCTTGTACTCGTTGGGCATGGCTACATGAAACGATCAGAGGGTCATCCCAAGGCCATGGAGTCCTTGACAGCTGCAATTGGATTCAACGAGAGTCTAGGCGAGGCCCACGCTGCATTGGGGAGTTTGCTTCAAGGCGAATGGAAATGGACCGAGGCGGAGCGCGAATTCAAGAGAGCGCTCCAGCTGAGCCCAAGCTACGCGACCGGGCACCACTGGTATTCTCAGTCGCTAGCTTCACAAGGAAAGATTGAGGAAGCGATTGCAGAAATCGAGAAGGCCCATCAGCTCGATCCTAACTCCCTCCAGATACTCAGCACTCTCGGTATCTGGACCTTCTATGCAGGGGATGTTGACAAGGCAATTGAGATTCAGGAGAGAGTGCTTGCCATTGACCCAGATTTTCTCCCCGGCCTCGCAAACATCTTCTACCCCTTCGTGAGCAAGAACATGCTGACGGAGGCCAAGGGGATAATCGAGAGCTATCTGAGGTTGGTAGGAATGCCGCCTAACCTCCTTGGACCTTACGCCAATGT
>DATDGE010000237.1:0-2473 GCA_036522255.1 Nitrososphaerales archaeon
TCGAAAAGTATCTGCAGCAGGCGCAGGTACTCCTTCCCTCGCTCGAAAATATCGCACTCCCCTTCCACCATGAGGCCCCTGTTGGGCCTGTACTCGTCCACCAGCAGTGCCACCCTGTTGTTCTCCCTTAGATTCTTGAGCTTCTTCGTCTTGTAGTCAACAGCGATCAAGATGTTCTCTCCGTCCACGGCGTAGATCACAGGGACAACGTGGGGCCTCGCATCCTTGGACGCGGTGGCCAGTCTGCATAATTCGTGGGCCTTGAGGAAGCTGAGCTCCCGCGGCTTGAGGACTGCCATGCAGGGCGTCCTGCCGAGACATAGGAAAAAGATTGCCGGACCAACTCTTTAACGAAGGTCGCTGTGGAGCCAGTCCCGGATGAAATACACCAAACTGGGGAGCACAGGACTGAAGGTCTCCAGGCTGTGCATAGGCTGTATGAGCTTCGGAGGGCCTGACGCGGAAGGATACGAATGGTCCCTCGGCTACAAAGATTCGAAGCGTGTCATCGACAGGGCCATCGATCTGGGAATCAACTTCTTCGATTCAGCCGACGTCTACTCCAACGGGAAATCGGAACAGATTGTCGGCAGGGCCCTGCACGGGAGGAGAAACGACATCGTCCTCGCCACGAAGGTAGGCCTCCCCACGGGCGAAGGCCCGACCGAAACTGGGTTGGGGAGGAAGCACATCACTAGGAACCTCACGAGGTCGCTCGCCAACTTGAAGACGGACAGGGTAGACCTGTATCAGATTCACCGCTGGGACTACAAGACACCCATCGACCAAGTGCTCGGGACACTTAGCGACGCTGTGAGGAAGCAGAACACGGTCGACAATCTCGGCGGGTCGAGCATGTGGGCCTGGCAGTTCACGAAGGCCCTCTACACCAGCGACAGGCTGGGCCTCGAGAGATTCAAGACGATGCAAGACCACTACAACCTGGCGTACAGAGAAGAGGAGAGAGAAATGATACCCCTATGCAGGGATGAGGGGATCCCGATTCTTCCATGGAGTCCTCTGGGAAGAGGATTCTTGACTGGCAGATACAGGCGGAGGGCGAAGCCTGCGACCATCCGATACAAGACAGACGACCTCTTGGGGAAGAGGTACTTCAGGCCGGAGGACTTCGACGTCGTCGAGCGATTGGAGGATGTGGCCAAGGAGAAAAGTTCCAAGCCTGCGCAGATAGCACTCGCCTGGCTGCTACACAAGAATGACGTCGCCTCGCCCATCATCGGTCCGACGAAGATAGAGCAGCTGGAAGAACTGGTGGAGGCCGTTGACATACGACTCAAGCCCGACGACATGAAAAGGCTAGAGGAGCCCTACAGGGCCCACCGCATCCTCGGTCACGAGTGAGTTCTATTAGGGGAGTGGCACGGTCGCCAAAGTGGAGAACGTGGAGATGGAGCTGACCATCACTTCGCTCTGCGATATGGTGTAGAGGTAGTCCCCGATTATTACGCTCCGGTCGATCTGGAGATTGTTGTTCGCCGAGTCGCCGAAGTTCTGGCTCCCTGTGTACTGTGACACTCTCCCTAGTATGTTGAAACCACTGCCGGTCACTTGGATGACATAGACTCCCTGCCAGACAGGGTCGCCATACGGTGGAATACAACCAGAGCAGTTATTCTGTGTCCCCGTTACCTTGTAGAGTGTCAATGGGATGACGGTGACGTTTCTGGTCGAATCGAAGGTGAAAGCCAGATGGTCGGTCAGTACAGGCGAGTCGGTCCCCCTGTCTCCAATCAGCAGCTTGTCGACTTGGATCGAGGTTCCGTTGTCGAAGACCCTGAAGAGGGAGAGCTTGAGCCCCAGATAGAAGGCCACGTTCTGCATCGTCGAAGATGGGACCGCATCCTTCCCGACTCCGATCAGGTATCCACCTGGAAGAGGATGCAGGTAATCTGAGTATCCCGACACTTTCAACTCGCTGAGTATGGCTGGCTTGGCTATGTCCTTGAACGATATCACGAAGAGGGGGTCGATCTGCATGAAGGTGACCACGTACCCCATGCTCCCCACAAAACGGACGGCGTAGATGTTCTCGCCTGGGGCGATGTTCCTCAAGGCTGATACCTGGTTCATCCCCAAGTCCAGCACATAGACATCATTGCTTCTGGTGGCCGAGCCCGAGACCATCGCGAACCTGCCGGTGGCCACCCTGAAGTAACCATTGTATTCATCGAGCGAGAACTGGTTGAGGACCGACCCAGGCACCACTCCGGCAGCCTTCACGACGACGGACCCGCTCGAGTAGGCAGCTCTCAGGACTGTGCTGTTCTGGGCCTGCTGGACGTCGGACGCCGATACCGCTCCGCCGGTGTAGACGTCACCGACGATTCCGTGGGTGGAGAAGAGGTCTTGATAATTGGTGTACACAACGTAGACGTTCGACGTCGAAACATAGACCGTGGCCGAGGGCCCTGTCAGGACGGTAACGGTGCTCTCCTTCCCCGTTGCCATGCTG
>DATDGE010000238.1:0-7106 GCA_036522255.1 Nitrososphaerales archaeon
CCTCAAGCGCTGTCGGGACAGGATATCAGTACAGGGTAATCTATAGGGACAAGAGGTTCTCCGACCTCGACCGCCTGCTGGAAATGTACTCGGCCGGGGTGACGACCGTAGAAAGCGACCAGTCGTCGGTCGAGGAGAGGCTTCATCGGCTCATCCTACAAATGATCAAGGAAGGGCGGCTCCCACAGAGCTTCAAGGTCCAGCCACCAAGAGACTCGCGAATCGAAGGTCTCATTTCCGACGTGGAGCAATTGACTCGCTTAACTGAAGATTTGGAGAAGAGGTTGAGGAGCCTCGAAGAGACACAAGTCACCCGATCTGAACCTGTGCTCCCAAGCGAGCCTCTGGTCGCGCCTCAAGAAGCCCCTATCTGATTCTAGGCAGTCCCGTAGGCCGTCCTCTTGACGGGCTTGCCGTGGTCCCCCTTGAACCGTTCCTCCGCCCATATGTTCGCTCTCTCGTGGTAGCCGTACATCTCCCAGTAGCCGTCTTGATATCCACCGATGAACTCGATCCTGTTCACCCATTTGGCACTCTTCCAAAGGTAGAGGTTGGGGAAGAATGGTCTGGCTGGGAACCCCTGTTCCGCGCTTAGAGGCTTGCCGTTGAGCTTGAAAGCAAGCAAAGCGTCTGCATCTAACGCGTCTTCGATCGGGACTGGCGCGGAGTACCCCTCCTCGCAGTGGAACATGACCCACTTTGCCTCAGGTTTAGGCCCAGCTGCGCTGACCAAGTCTTTGATGGGGACGCCTTCCCACTCAACATCCTTGATTGACCACTTCGTCACACAAAAGGCGGACTTGACATACCGAGTCTGAGGGAGAGAAGTGAGTTGGGAGTAGGAGTATTCGAGAGGGTTTGTTACGAGTCCATCGACCTTCAACCTCCACTTCTGTGTGTCGACCTTGGGAATACCAAGCGCCGCGTATATCACAAACTTCTTGCCCCAAACCTGACCGGGAGGGAGGGACTCTTCCATCATCTAACGGCGTCCTCCTAGAGGAGGGTTTCTGACAACTCCGCTGACGCTCCGAAGGAACGTCCCTGATTTTTCGCCCTCCGACTTCATGTTTTCGAGATGGCCCCTGCAAAGCCAAAGCATCGCTTCCCTTCCTTCTTCCTTGATCCATACCGTATCCAAGGCCGAGAAATTTCTTACGCCTCCCTCCTCCCAGCACCCCTTGCAAAGGGCCGCGCCGGGCTCATTCGCTTCAGGGTCGTAGAGTTCGAAGTTTCCGGGCAGGTGTGCCTGACGTACTTCGTCCAATGAACCTCTAATTTTTTGACAGGTTATTTAAGGCGAAAAGAGTCTGGGCTCCCACTCTTTTAGTTTCAATCAACTGCAACCTACTCCCCACCTGTCTTCTTCGCCCCCCGGACGATGGATGCAATCGTCTGCGACTCTTTATTGGTCCTGACCAAGCGTATCGTATCTCCTGCCTCGACTTTCCCTTCCTTTGACACTCCCATATAGAATCCTGTCCGTTCAGACTCCAGGAACCATTTGAGCATTGCATTCGTCCCGAACTTGATCCCCAGCTTAAAGCAGGGGAGCCTGGGCCTGGTCACGACGAAAGCCGCTGTGCCGATCAACAGACTGTCCCCAGTGTGAACGTCGTCCTCCATCAATCCCTGAGTAGTGAGATTCTCTCCAAACATTCCCCACGGCATTTCTCTTCCTGGGAATTTGTCCATCCAGTATGCGTAGTGTTCTGAAGGGTAGGCGTACGCAGCCTTTTCCTTGCCTCCATGCACTGTCAAGTCGGCCTGCTGATCTCCATCCAAGTTGAGCTTTTTCACGGCCACAGGACCTTTGACAGACATCTTGTGTATCGCCGACTCGACGGGGACCCCGCGAACCTTACCTATCTCGCGTGGCCTGCCGACGTTCACAGAAATCAGCCGCATGACTCGGCCCATGTGAAATCTGTTTGGTCCCTCTCAACCTTCTAAGCGTATCTGAAAACCGAAATGGAGTGCTGACTTACAGGTCTCGTAAGAATTCTAGGCGTTCTCTCCGGAAAACCCTGAAGAAAAACTACAGGGAGATGTTGTTACTTGCCCGTTATTCGGAATAGCTTGGTTCCACAGGACGAACATGTTCCTGTGAGGGCCTTGCGGCCGTTCTTGAAGGTGACTGTGCGGGGCGAGTGCATCTCCCTGTTCTTCTTTTCCTTCACGCAGTATGCCTTAGTCATCGCAATATCATCATGATAAGCGTGATAAAGGCCCCCAAATCAATCTCATTACACTTACAACTGGGACGATTTTGACTAGTTTCGACTCCGCAAATCGCGTTTCTCGGCCTTTAGCGAACTCCATGCGACGACGTCCGAGATTCCTATGACAAGTTCAGACACAGTTCTGGCATCTTCACCCTCCGGGCAATTGTTTTAGATTCAATTTCTCTTCAGGCCCGCTGTTTCAGTGGGGGAGATGCCTTCCTCCGCGGGCAACTTTTGGAAGCTTGGCTTGGTTCCCCAGGCCATTGCAAACGGTCTCGCAAGCATACTCGTATTGTTCTTTCTGATTTCCAATCTCCATGGAGGGCTCTTCGACATCGGGTTGGTTGCGGGGGTGTCGGCCCTGGCCCTGATACCATCGCAGGTGCTGTGGGGGAGGCTGACGGATTCCGTAGGGAGATGCAAGCCGTTCCTCCTCATCGGCTTTGTGGGCATGGGTGTTGCGTTCGTCGCTGTCCCGTGGGTGGGGAGCGTATGGGCACTCATCGCCGTCGTCTCTCTGAAGTCGATTTTGTGGGCGGCTACCCTCCCTGCCCGGCAGCTCCTCACAATAGAGTCCGAGCAGCGGGAAGGTTGGCAGAAGGGCCTGGCTGACATGCAATTCTTGGTTACGCTCGGCGAGACCATGGGGATGGGAATCGGCGCGGCTCTTGTGGCGAGTATAGGCTTCGGGCAATTATTCGTGATTTGTGGTCTCCTTTGCGGGGCATCAGCGATCGCTCTGGGGGTACTCGCCCGAGAACCAGGCATAATGATTCAGAGAAGACTGGTTGCTCTGGATCGTTCGACCTCGACCCTCGTCGCCGTGTCAGACATCGTGGGGACTCTGAGGCTCTCGCCCAACAGAATCGATTACGGCAAGGTGTTGGGTTCGCTGAACCGTTCGACGAAATATCTGATGTTCGGGATCTTCACCTTCTCGCTCGCCGGAGCCGCTTTTTATTCCCCGCTTCCAGCATACTTCCTTCGCTTCTACACAGCACAGGCGGTGTTTTTGGTATTCTTCGCGGGCTCGCTGGCTGGAGCCATTTCCTACCTAATTGTGGGGCGCCGAGCTGGAGGCCCCGGCCGGAGTCTTGCCCTCTCCTCTTCTGTGAGGACGATAGTGATACCCCTCTTGCTCTTGGCCGCATTGGGAGCTGCTCCTGGCCTCGCAGTAGCGGCGATTGTACTCGCAGTGCTCGAGGCTGTCTGGTCGCTCTTTGACGTTTCGAGCATGTTCGCCTTTCTCGAGAGTGCGCAAGTTGGACAGGCCGGCTTTTACGGAGCGCTCGTGGGGCTGGGGAGTGCCGGCGGCGGATTTCTGGGCGGATACGTCTCAATGAAATTCGATTTCGCCGCCCTATTCATGCTCTGCAGCATACTCTGCGCTGGAGCCTTCACCGCTTTCTTCATGCAGTTCAGAACTAGGCGTTTCGCGCGTTAACCCGTGGCCCTGCAGCAAGTTCCACTGAAAATTCTTGCAGGCGAATAAGAAAGGGGAGAGGCCCGGGGTGTAGCTCCCGAGGCCTGATTACATCCCTTGAACTGATGATTGGAAGAGACCGATGTTGTTGCCTTCGGTGTCTTCGAAATAGGCGCTAAAGCCCATATTTCCGACCGGCGTCTTCTTCCCAGTTACCTTGCCTCCGAGCGTCTTCACATTCGCCAGAGCAGCGTCGATGTCTTTCACGCTGATGGTCACAGTCACAGCATTTGGGGCCATTTCGCCCTTCTTCCCCAATCCGCCGTTGATGGCGCCGGGGGAGCTGGGCGAGCCGTTCTGATCTGAGGGTGTGGTTACGAGGCTCCAGTACTCGAAGTTCGGGAATTGGGTGATTTGCCAGCCAAACGCCTTCGTGTAGAAGGTCGAGGCTCTCTTGACGTCCTTCGCAGGTATTTCGAAATGGACTATGGAATCCATGAACTCCGGTTCGGTGCCCCGGTATATAATCAGTCTGGGAGCAAAAGTATACTTTCTACGGGACGAAAAGAATAACTGTCGGAGACGGAATAAATAGAAGAGAGAAGGTCCAATCTGCGATGGCGCCCGCGTGGAAAGTAACCCCGCCCAAAGACGACTCCGACTACTTCGACAGGATGTCCAAAGCAATCTTCACAGCCGGTCTCAACTGGAAGATGGTCGAGAACAAATGGCCGGCATTCCGGAAGGCGTTCTTAGGATTCTCCCCTGCGAAGGTCGCGAGACTCACAGAGAAGGATGTGACGGCGCTGATGAAAGACACGGGAATCGTGAGGAACGAGAAGAAGATCCGGGCCACGGTCGAGAACGCAAAGTCGATCCTCGCCATCGAGAAAGAGTTCGGGTCCATCAAGGAGTACATCAGCTCCTTTGGCCGCGGTGAAGAAAGACTTCAGAAAGAACTCCAGGAGAAATTCAATCACGTAGGGCCTTCGACTGCCAGGATGTTTCTATGGGAAGTGGGCTACAAACTGACTCCGACGAAGGAGGAGAAAATGTGGATGAAGGGTCATCATGAGCCTGAGTGATTCCTTCGGGTCCGCATAAACAAAGCTTTTCCGTCTGGGGTGACTCTGAATAAGCGCAAAGCTTGACCAATAACACCTTTGTTGGAGTCTCCGGCTTCAGCTATCCAAAGTGGAAGGGAAGGTTCTATCCTGAGGACACCAAGAGCGAGGAGTTTCTTGCTTACTATTCTCAGCATCTGGGAAGCGTGGAGATCAACAGCTCCTTCTACGCTCAACCCGGCACAGCCATGGTGAAGGGCTGGTCAGACAAGACGAGCGAGAAGTTCAGGTTCTCATTCAAAGCGCCACGCCTGATAACACACATCCTCAAGCTTGGAAAGGGCGCTTCCGAAGCAGCCGAGAAACTCTCGAAGGTGCTGGACTCCCTGGGACCCAGGCGCGGCCCAGTCTTGTTCCAGCTGCCTCCTTTCTCGAGGGTTGACCTCAAACTCCTTGGCGATTTCCTAAGCTCGACAGGAGGAATCGAGAACAGAGTCTTCGAATTCAGGCACGAGTCGTGGCTCAAGGAATCTACGTACGAGCTCCTGGAAGCCAATGCGGCGGGGTTTTGCATCGCCGAGACAGAGGAAATGAAACCTGTCTTCAAAGTCACAGGAAAGACTGCGTACTTCCGACTGAGAAAAGACTCCTACGATGCGAAGGCCGTCGACGCCTGGGCCCAAAAGATAACCGAGACCGCCAAGGATTCAGAGGAAACCTATGCCTACCTCCGCCATGATGAACCCGGGGAGAATGCCGTCCTGGCTCAGAGACTGACTGAAAAATTGAACGACGCCTAAACGAAAGAAAGCAAGGGCTTCACAGAGGCGATGGTTTTTGCTTCGTGCCCTTCAAACCTCTCGCTTCGGGTGGCTTGTACTTCCAGTCAAGGATCCTTCCTACGTCATGTTCTGTCATCGTCGGGATCAGCTTTGGCGGCTCGTCTCTCGTCCAGAGCCCTTTGGAGTTTATGATCAGCCCCTTGTCCCTTGCCTTGATTGTCATCCCTATGGTATGACCCTTTGGCCCCGTTGCCCACATCTGGGTTACTCCCCAGGCGCCGTCGTTCAGACAGATGAACAGGTTGACCTGGACCCCCCGGTATCGGAAGTTCGAGATGACTTCGCCGAAAGTGACTACCACTCCTCCGATTTCCCGTACCCTCTCCGAGACCTTGTCCTTCCACGCCCCGAAACTCTTGCCTTTGGGAATCACAGCGAAGTCAATATCGTGAACGATGGGCTGTTTTCTCCTGATGCTACCTGCGAGCAAATATTTCTTGTACAGGTCCTCCGTCTTCTCCTGAAAGTCGAGCCCGATTTCTTCCGCCTCTTCCAGCTTGATGTCCCTCTTGAACGACAACTTGGTCCCCTATACGAACTGTGAGTACAGGCACTCATCCGGCGTCTTGTCGTGCCTTATCCTGACGATGAACGGTGCGCGTAACTTCTTGTCCTTCGTGAGTTCCTGGAACCTCACCTCGATGACCGACCCCTTCTTCACTTGCCGCGGGTCGACCCTTTCCACCATGGACCCTACGTCGCCCAGCTCAACCACCCGGCAGTTGTCGTCATAGACACCTACAGACCACGACCTTGCAATCCCTGTCATTTTCATCTCTTGAGTCTCCACGGTCTTTATCACGAAGACATCGACTGTGTCGAAGCGCTTTAGTTTGAGCCACGAGTTCCTCTGGCCGTACTTCGACGTGGGATTCTTGACAACGATCCCTTCCCTGCCTTTCTCCACCATCTCGTTGCGCACGGCGATGATCCTGTCGGTTGTTTTGGCAAGGGTGTAGGGGACCTCCAGCCCCGTCCCTTTCAGTATCTCCTTCAGGACTTTCTTCCTTTCAGTCAGTGTCTTTGCCCTGAGGTCCCTGTTGTCGACCTGAAGGACGTCGAAGAGGAACAACCCTTTGGATTCTCTCGCCACATACTCCCCGTCGAGGATCATCTTGTGGGGTGCATGCGAGAACTCAGGGACCCTGGAGAAGACCGTCGGACTCCCCTTCGGCGTGTAGACCCCTCCATGCTTGCTCGACAGCACAAGCTTGTCCCCGCTCTTGAAGAGGAACACTCTGATCCCGTCGTATTTTGGCTCTATCAGACTGGGCAACTCGTTCATCAATAGCCAGTCACTGAGAGGTTTCTTGACGGCTTTGGCATAGTTGGCGAGAACGTAGTCCGGTAGTTCACTCAAATTGGTGGGCCCCCGCCTGTGCTTCTCCTGTATCTCTGCGATAATCTTTTTCTGCCGCTCAGTATTGGGAGTCCTAGAGATAAGAGAAGGGGTTGTTGCTCATCTCTACTTCGAGATGATGGCCCTGGCCTTCCTCTTGGCCACCGGGACCGCCGGCAACCTAGCGGAACCCTTCTCCTCAACAAGGGCCCA
>DATDGE010000239.1:0-1718 GCA_036522255.1 Nitrososphaerales archaeon
CGGGTTGGCTGGGTTCAGGACTTCTTTCTCCGTGGTGAAAATGAGGTCCATGAACACTCTCCCGATCTTGACCGACTTCGGCGGGATCTTTTCATCCGAAACCACTAATACATCGTATTCGCAAGAGCTCCGCTCTGCCCCTCGGGAATGGCACCCGATGATCGCAATTGCTGAGTCACGGTACATGTCTAGAACAGGCCTAAGCAGGGTTGCCGCCGGTCCCGTTTTCGCAGAAGTGCTCACCGGTTGCACCCCGAGCCTGGAAACGGGACATGGAAATTCATGCTGGTCTTCGTTTTCATTCGTGCAATTATCTCATGCAACATTGGACTAATCGTAAGACACATTGCAAGGAGTGCATTTCGTCCATAAGGCATATATACAGGGCCGGACCGAGGTTTAATGTAAAGATTTCGCTAGTGAATAGTATTGTTCGCAGACAAAGACTTCTCTAGATTGATGCGGTTGCAAAAGGCGCTTGACAAGTGCCCCAAGTGCGGAAAGGGGCCCATGATCGTTGATACTTCTGGTGGAGAATTCTTTTGCGGTTCGTGCGGTTTCGTAGTCAAAGAGAAAATCGAGGCGAGCGGTCCCGAGTGGAGGGCCTTCTCAAAGGAAGAGAAAGACGACAGAAGCAGAGGTGGGATGCCTACTTCCATTGCTATGCACGACATGGGTCTGGCTACTGTGATCGGAGGTGTCAACAAGGACGCGTCGGGGAAGTCGCTATCTGGTTCGATGAGGGCCACAGTAGAGAGGCTCAGGACGTGGGATTCCCGAAGCCAGGTTCACGAGCCGATCGACAGGAACCTGAGGCAGGCTTTCAGCGAGCTGGACAGGCTTTCCGACAAGCTTTCAGTTTCAGACGCAGTGGTCGAGAAGGCGGCGTACATTTACCGAAAGGCGCTTGAAAGGGGACTAGTCAGAGGAAGGTCGATTTCAGCAATCATCGCCGCTTCACTCTATGCGGCCTGCAGGGATACCCAGACTCCAAGGACTTTGAAAGACCTCGCCGCGGTAAGCAACGTGAAGAAGAAGGATATCGCGAGATGCTACAGGCTCCTCCTGAAGGAGATGGACATCAAGATGCCAGTCGTGGACCCAGCAAAGTGCATTTCCAGGATCGCCTCGAAGGCAGGCCTTTCAGAGAAGACGAAGAGAAGGGCGTTGGAGATATTGAAGAGGGCGGAGGAGACGAGGATTTCGGCTGGCAAAGACCCCATGGGTCTTGCAGCCGCAGCGCTCTATGTCGCCTGCACCCTCGAGGGGGAAGACAAGACGCAGAAGGACGTGGCGGAGGCGGCAGGAGTCACCGAGGTTACTATCAGGAACAGGTACAAGGGCCTCAGGTCAGCCCTGAGTATCTAGCTCTAGAATCCCGAGTTCTGTTCCAGTAGGGGCAATAAGCAAGCAACAACGAGGGTATGTCGGTACGGATAGAATTGGACAGGAGATCCTTCCTCAAGTACTCCATGGTCGGAGCGGTGGGCGCCGCGGCCGCCGCGTACTCTCTGAACAGCCTCAAGATGATTAGCCTCTCGACCTTCACAGACTTCCTCCAAAAGAAGCAGGTCGCTGGGCAGATGGCCGACTCGAGCGCAATCCCTCATCTTCTAAGGAGGGCCGGGTTCGGAGCAGACCCCAACGAGCTGGCAATGTACCAAAGGATGGGGTTCGAGACCGCCGTCAACCACCTGGTCAACTATCAAACTCTGGAC
>DATDGE010000240.1:0-4025 GCA_036522255.1 Nitrososphaerales archaeon
ACATTTCGGGGCAAGCCCGCGAAGCGCAGAGGACTTAGCGGCCGAGGACATGAGTCGGACGAGGGAATACGCCCTCTCCTTGATGTCGGCAGGAATTTTCGTCCTCCCGGGCCACCTCGGGGGGGTTTCTTCGAGTCACACTTCGAGTGATGTCCGTAGACTGGTCGAAGTCAGCGCAAAATTCAGCGGGTCGAACAGACGTGCCGGAAAATAGGGATGCGAAGGTCGCTATTGGACCTTCGACAATCTCGAGTCAACGTCTGACCAGTTGACCACGTTCCACCAGGCTTCCACGTACTTCCCCCGGTCGTTCAAGTAGTCCAGGTAGTAGGCATGCTCCCAGACGTCGAGGCCGAGTAGAATCTTCATCTGGGCCAGATGCATGAAGTTCTGTTTCTCCACCTGGGTCAGGACTAGTTGTTCGGTTTCGGGGTCGTGGAGTAGGAGGGCCCAACCGCTCCCTTCTACGGTCTTGGCGGCATCGCTGAATTGCGCCTTGAATTTGTCGAAGCCGCCGAAGTCCCTGTTGATCCAGTCTGAGAGTTGGCCGCCGGGCGTTCCGCCTCCTTTCCCCGGTGGAGCCATGTTTGGCCAGAAGATGGAATGAAGAATGTGTCCATCGACGTTGAAGCTATAGTCCCTGAGGACGGCCCGAACGTCGATTTGCATCTCTCCCTTCCTCGCCTTGTCGAGCTTGTCCAGGGCGGTGTTGGCCCCTGTTACATATGCCTGATGATGTTTGTCGTGATGGAGGGTCATTATTTTCTCGGATATGTGAGGTTGTAGGTCGCCGTACTTGTAAGGTAGCGGCGGCAGTGCGTATGTCTTTGCCATTGAAGACGTCGAAGAGTGACCTCGTAAAAAGTTGTCCCTAGATGGTAATCGAGGGCTTCGTCCTCTTGGCCCTCTCCCAGTCGTCGAGGAAGCGCTTCAGACCCAGGTCGGTAAGAGGGTGCTGCATCATCTTGTCCATCACCTCGGAAGGCATGGTTGCGATGTCGGCCCCTGCCTTCGCAGCCTCCAGCACGTGCTGGGTGTGCCTTATGCTGCCCACGAGGACCTCCGTTTTTAGCCCATAGTTGTCGCGTATCTTCACCAGGTCTTCGACGACGTCCATCCCGCGCTGGCCGATATCATCGAGCCTCCCTATGAACGGGCTTACGAAGGAGGCTCCCGCCTTCGCTGCGAGGAGGCCCTGGTTGGCGGAGAATATTAGGGTCATGTTGACCCGGATGCCCAACCCGCTGACCGCCTTCGTCGCCCTCAGTCCCTCCGGGATCATTGGTATCTTGACGACGACGTTGGGAGCCAGGGTCGAAAGGTGCTTCGCTTCGCTTACCATTCCGTCGAAGTCGGTTGCCACCACTTCAGCACTGACGTCCCCTTTGATTTCTTTGCAGATCGCGACTATGATGGCCTCGAATTCGCCTGGCTCCTGAGCAACCAGCGATGGGTTCGTGGTGATTCCGTCGACGATGCCCATCCTGTTGAGCCTCCGAATCTTCTCGAGGTTGGCCGTATCGAGGAAGAGCTTCAATTCTTCCTCAGTTTTCGCCATTTCATATTAAAGCCTAGTGGCCTTTGACCAGGCTGTTAGCCGCCTGCTCGATGTTCGCGGAGGTCAGTCCGTACTTCCTCAGGAGCTCCCCAGCCTCGCCGCTTTCTCCGAAGGTGTCCATGACCCCTACCCGCTTCATGGGCGTAGGCATCCTTTCTCCCAGGACCTCTGCTACAGCCGAACCCATACCGCCCATGATGTTGTGTTCTTCGGCGGTGACGACGCGCCCGCATCTCTTGGCCCACTCCACAATCGTGTCTGAGTCTATCGGCTTGACCGTGTGGAGGTCGACCACTGAGGCGGAGACGCCGGATGCCTTCAGAGACTCGGCCGCCTGCAACGCCTCGGGGACCATGATTCCGCAGGCAAAGATTGCAACGTCGTTGCCTTCTCGGAGGAGGTTCGCCTTCCCTAGTTTGTACTCGAACCCTGAGTCGTACACTATGGGTGTGGACGGTCTTGTCAGGCGGACGTAGAACGGACCCGGGATGGATGATATGGCCTCGATCGTCGACTTCGTTGATACCGAATCGGCGGGGACGACGACCTTCATCCTTGGGATGGCTCTCATTATTGCGATGTCTTCTACCTGCTGGTGAGATGCTCCGTCAGGCCCCACCGAGATCCCCCCATGGGAGCACACGATCTTTACGTTAAGGTTCGGATATGCGATGTTGTTCCTGATTTGGTCGACTGACTTTCCAGGGACGAAGATCGCGTATGTACCTGCGTACACCACTTTACCTGCGAGGGCCATACCGGCGGCGATTGAAACCAGGTTCTGCTCCGCTATGCCCACATTGAAAAAACGCTCTGGAAACTTTGTCGAAAATACGCCGGATTTCAGGGAGCCAGTGGTGTCGGCCCCTACGACTACTACCCCTGGATTGGTTGCCCCAAGCTCCAGGAGCGCTTCTCCGTACGCGTCTCGCATCGCCGCCAGTCTAGAAAGCGTCAATTCCCTCTCCTTGCGCTCTCTGCCCGCCTCCTGAGCACTGAGATAGCTGCGACAGGGTCCTTCTTGGCGTAGACTCCGGCACCTGCGACCAGGACGTTGCCCCCTCTCTTAACGACTTCGTGGACGTTCTCTTCCTCGACCCCTCCGTCGACTTCTATGTCTGTCCTGAGGCCCTTGGCCACGACGAGGGCACTTGTCTTCTCCAGCTTGGGCATCACGGACATATCCATGGTCTGACCGCTGAAGCCCGGATTGACGGTCATGACGACCAGGGTCGAAATCTTGTCGAGCCTGTCAACGGCCCAGGATGGAAGGTCCGTCTCGGGCTTCAACGCGAGTCCCACCTCCTTCCCACGAGACTTCACGGAGCGGTAGAGCTCGTCGAAGCCAGGGCCGCTAAGCACCTCGGCATGGAACGTGAGGAGGTCGGAGCCGGCGTCGAGGAATTTTTCGACGTAAAGCTGCGGGCTGTCGATCATCAAGTGAGTGTCGAACTTCAAATCGGACCTTCGCCTCAGGGCCTTGACTGTCCCCGGACCGAATGTGATGTTCGGGGCGAAGTGTCCGTCGATGACATCGAGGTGCACCTGATCCGCGCCGCCTTCAACTGATATCTGAACGGCCCGTTCAAGGTCCCCGAGGTCCCAGGCCAGTATCGAAGGTGCTATCCTGATTTCGTTCAAGGCATCACTCGAGTTCGCTGAGGACGTCTGAGAGTTTCTCCTTGGACGGGGCCGTCCCATGGTAGTGTGGCGACCATTCCATGAAGGAGATGCCTTTTCCTTTCACTGTGTGGGCGATAATCACCGTAGGTCTGTTGCGGGTGCTGGCAGCGAGGTCGAAGCCATCCATGATCTGAGTGAAGTCATAGCCGTCAACTTCGATCACGTTCCAATTGAATGCTCTCCACTTTGCTGCCAGGGGTTCGATGGGCATTATCTGCTCCGTGAGTCCGTCCTGCTGAATCCCGTTCCTGTCGATTATCGCCGTAAGGTTGTCCAGCCTGTACTTCGAGGCCGCCATAGCCGCTTCCCAAACCTGCCCTTCCTGCTGCTCGCCGTCGCCCATCATGACATACGTCCTGAATGTCTTCCTGTCGAGCCTCGCAGCCAGGGACGTGCCGACCCCCAATGAAAGCCCGATCCCCTCTGACCCGGCGGGTGCCTCGACCCCGGGGGTGCCCATGGACGGATGCCCCTGAAGCCTTGAACCCATCTTCCGCAGGGTCATCAGCTCCTCGACCGGGAAGAACCCTGCCTGTGCCAGGATGGAATACAGCAGCGGGGCGGCGTGGCCCTTGCTGAGGAAGAACCTGTCCCTGTCGGACCACGACGGATTCTTGGGGTCGTAGTGCATGACATGGAAATAGAGCGCTACCAGCAGCTCCACTGCGGAAAGGGAACCACCTGGGTGCCCCGACCCGGCTTCCGCAAGGCTCTCAAGAATCAGCTTCCGAGTGCTCCTCGCGAGTTCCTTGAGTCTGCCTACTTCTTGCGCAATCTCCATCAG
>DATDGE010000241.1:0-2270 GCA_036522255.1 Nitrososphaerales archaeon
GGGAAGGCTTCGGTCGCCCAATGGCTACGCGGGCTCCTGAAGGAGAATCTGACCCCGGTGACATTCGGGGACGTCGGCCTTGCGCCGGGCGGGTTCAAGGTGATCTCCGGGGACGTGATCGTGCAAGATTTGGCGAAGATCCTTTCTCCCGAAAGGTGTGTCTTCGCGCTCGACGTGGACGGAGTCTATGAGGAGAACAGCCGGGTGATAATCCCCGAGCTCTCACCGTCAAAGATCAGGAGGATGAGCGTGCAACCGGGAGCGGACGCGACCGGTGGGATGAAACTTAAGCTGGATGTTGCTGCAAGAATCGCAGCGGGCGGTACCAGGGTCTGCTTTGTCTCCGGGTACAGGAGGAACGAATTCTCGAAGGCTTTGCGAGGCCTCGAGTTCTACGGGACCGTGGTAAGGTCCTAGGCCGACAAGAAGAGGTGCCAACTCGGAATTTGTCCGACCTCCAAGGA
This sequence comes from Nitrososphaerales archaeon, assembly GCA_036522255.1. GTDB lineage: Archaea > Thermoproteota > Nitrososphaeria > Nitrososphaerales > Gagatemarchaeaceae > UBA183. Next base: position 465 of record DATDGE010000241.1, read on the forward strand.
GAGATGAAACGCATTAAGGGAAGGGTCGACCGACTCATACTCACCGAACTCCTCCCGAAATCAAGCGAGGTCAAGGAGGTCGACCTACTCTACAAAATGATGAGGGACTATCCCGCACGTCCCGCGAAGGGAATGAGGCCCTTTCTCTGCGTAACAACTTCAAGGGCAGCCGGAGGGACTGAAGAAGACGCGCTCCTTACTGCAGCCTGCATAGAGCTCTTCCAGAACTGGATTCTCATACATGACGACATAGAGGACGGGTCCGAGCTCCGGAGGGGCAAGCCTGCCTTGCATCGGAAATATGACGTTGCGCTGGCTCTGAACGCGGGGGATGCCCTCCACGCTAGAATGTGGGGGACACTGCTACTGAACAGGGACACTCTGGGCTCAAAGAAGACCTTTGGGGTGATGAAGGAGTTCTCGACGATGGTGAACGAGACGACCGAAGGACAGCACATGGAGCTAGGATGGGTCGCCGCGAAAAGATGGGACCTCGATGAGAAAGACTACTTTGAAATGTGCAAGCGCAAGACTTCGTGGTACACGGTCGCCAGCCCATGCAGGCTGGGGGCAATAGTGGCCGGGGCAAGAGAGAATGTGTTGGACGATCTGTTTGAATTTGGTGTCAAGCTCGGAGTAGGGTTCCAGATCCAAGACGACGCGCTCAACCTCGACGGCGACCAGAAGAAATACGGAAAGGCGACTTCCGACGACATCCTCGAGGGGAAGAGGACACTCATCATCCTGCACCTCCTCCAGAGGGCTGCGGGTGAAGAAAGGGGGAAGCTACTCTCCATAATGAACAAGTCGAGGAAGGAAAAATCCAAGGCCGATGTTGCCTTCGTTCTTTCCATGGTCGACCGATACGACGCCGTAGGATACGCGAGGAAGCGAGCTTCGGAGCTGATGAAGGAGGCCATCGGAATCTTACGTGGTATCAAGTGGGAAGGAGACAGGGACGCGGTCGCACTCCTCGAAGCGTTCGCAAGGTTCGCAGTAGAGCGAGAATGGTAGACGAATCGCCGGAGCTCAACGAAGGGGAGCTCTCAGTCATCGAGAAGGCCGCCCTGGTCAACGCGGCAAAGCATGGAGGGAAAGCAGACGTCGGAGCTGTCATCGGGAGGGTCCTCGCCGAACTACCGGACCTGAGGTCGGACCCGGCCAGAGCGACGAAAGTAGTCCGGGCTACGTTGAAGCGCATAAACGCGATGTCGCAATCCGAGCAGGAGCAGCTTCTCGCAAAGAAATACCCCGAGTCAGCGACGCCCCGAGAGAGGGAGGGGAGGGTCGGACTCCCGCCTCTCCCAAACGCCTTGAAGGGCAAGACTGCCTTTCGTCTACCTCCGGAGCCTTCCGGTTTCATGACTGTCGGCCACGCCATGGCCTTCACGATTAACTATCTGTACAAGGTTCAGTACGACGGCAAGCTCTGGCTACGTTTCGAGGACACGAACCCAAGGAAGGTCGCCCCCGAGTACTACGAGAGCTTCAGGCGGGGCATCCGTTGGCTCTCGATCACGTGCGACTACGAGAAGAACGTCTCCGACGACATGGATCTGATCTACGTGCATGGGCGGAGGCTCCTGGAAATGGGGAGCGCCTACGCATGTTCCTGCGACGAGGCCAAGGTCAAGAGGCTCAGGTTCGAAGGAACCGCCTGCGAGCACAGAGAAAACTCCGTCGAGGTCGACCTTCGCATCTGGGATGAATTGCTGTCGAAGAAACACGAGCAGGGTTCCTTCGTTATCAGATTCAAAGGGGACATGAAGAGCCCCAACTACTCCCTAAGGGACACCAACCTCTTCA
>DATDGE010000242.1:0-3863 GCA_036522255.1 Nitrososphaerales archaeon
TAACCATGGCAGGGCACTACCATTCTCTCTACTACACCAGCCACATCAAGTCATTCAACACACCCCTGATTTGGGTCCCGTGCGGGACTGAATGCATGGAAGCATTCAATGCCAACACCGGAGACCTCGTGGCGTCATTTAACCCGAACTTTGGGAACCCCGACCCGGCAGTCCAGCACGCCCTTGGTAACTATGGGACCAACTGTCTGTCGAACAACCCAGGAGGGTCGTTCGCCCATGACTGGATGGCAATAGACGAGAACACTGGAATCTTGGTCTCAGGGAACGCTGCCTCCGAGGGGACCGACTCATGCAGAGGCATGTGGGTTGGATTTGACGTGAGTCAGATGGTCTTAGCCAGCTCGCCGGCCACCGCGCCAGCGCCTACAGTAGCCTGGAGGGTATTCACAATTCCCCCACAGGATGGCTCTGACCCCAACTGGACTATCAACGGCATCAATGACATGACCCACGCGTGGGTCTACAACCCCGCCAACGGCACTGCAGTAGACTTGAAGGCTTGGGAAGTGGCCAACCCGACCACGTTCCACGCCTTTGCATACAACGACTGGGCAGGACCCAACAAGCAATACGCCTTCAACGGCACCCACAGCTTTGCCGGATCGGCAACTGGCTGGGGCGGTGCATGGGCGGTCGACCCCAATACTCACATGGCCTATGTGGCAACTGACCAGCCTTCGCCCGACGGAAACGCAACCAGCAGGACGGGACCAAACCTTTGGTCTGACTCCATCATGGCCATCAACACACAGACCGGCAAGCTAGTCTGGGCATTCCAGACTACCTCGCACGATCTATACGACTGGGACTGCTCCTGGGGAGTGATTCTTGCAAATGCCACGGTCAACGGCAAAAGTACTGAGGTCGTGATCAAGGGCTGCAAGAACGGCGTTTACTACGAGATGAACGCACAAACTGGCGCCCTCATATGGGCTTTCACTGCGCCGAGCCTAAAGTATGCCCAAGTGAGTGACCCAAGGATCTGGAACATTCCTACGGACCAAAATCTCATGCGCAATCACAACTGGCCAGGCCAACCGGGCGTTAACGGGTTCATCCAAAACCCATTCTACCTCGGAGGAATTGAGAGCAATCCAGCATTCGACCCCACTACCAACACGGCATTCGTTGTAGTTTACAACAATCCAACTCCAGTCTGCGCCGGTGACATCATTCCACCCAATACAGGCCACTCGAAGCAGGCGCCGTACCCAACAGGCGGAGGTCCGTGTCACGGAACACCAGCGAAGCCCGTTACAGTGGCACACGACATACTGAACTCCACGCTATGGGCCATCAACGCCGGAACTGGTGCCGTGGTATGCAGCTACCCAGTAGGGGACATCGGCTTCAGAGGAGGAATCAGCGTCACTAACGGAATGGTCGTAATACCCAGAAGCGACGGTAACGTAGACTTCGTCAGCGAATCCACTTGCAAATTGATCACATCCGTCTTCATCGATGGAGCCCTTGTGACCAACATGGCAATAGGCGCGGACTCCAAGGGGAACGTGAAGCTGATCATGCCCGCCTCGGGCGCGATTGGCTCAGTCATCTTGGGCTTCGCAGGGTTCCCGACGCAGCCAGGTTACATATTCGCCCTCGGCCTTCCAGCTGGCGCCTCCCAGACGACGGTGTCTGGTGGCACGACAACAGTGGTAAACAACACAGGTACTTCCGGAATAGATCCAACCACGTTCTACGCGGTTGTAGGACTAGCAGTCGTCTTCATCATTGCGACGGGTTTCTTGGCCGCAAGGCGCGGTCGGAAACCCGCCTCCTAACTTTTTTCGATTTCAATCTCCGAATTCGTTTCTACAGAGTTTCAATCGTAGGTGCTTCTTGGCGGTGGTCAGGCCTTAAATTCCACTAGAGACCGAGGACACCTGTTGGCCAAGGTTAGGATAGTCATGGTGACCCTGCTTCTTGTTGTCAGCACTCTTTCCGTTTTGCCGGTTTCATCGCAGACGAACCAATACCCCAACTGGACAGGCCCTGGCTATGACTCAGGCAACACGAACAACGACCCCCAGAACGTCATAAACGCGGGGAACGCCCAGAATCTCGAGATTCAGTGGATCTATCAGGTCCGGGTGAACCCGTTCTCGATACCGGGTTCGGCCCCTGCCCTCGGCATAGAGACCACACCCCTCGTCGTCGGCGGTTACGTCTTCATCGCGACTCCTTACAACAGGCTGATCGCCCTGAATGCCGCCAACGGTCACGAGCTCTGGCACCTCCAGGTAAACATGTCAAAGTTCGTCAACGACCCATGGTGGTCTGAGGCATACACGATCAGCAGCATCTCTTACTACGGCGGGACCATCTATATGATGGCCTCGGACACTTCTGTGTATGCAGTGAACGCGCTTACCGGAGACCTGCAGTTTGTAATCAACAACACGGCAGCCAACATCCCTGGCAACAGCGGGACTTACTTCGGGGAGAAAGCTCCCCTCGTCTACAATAACGAGATCATCGTCCGCGCCTCGACCACAGATTACGGCGGACGCGGATTCGTCGCGGCCTATGACCTCAGCTCGAAGGCTCTACTCTGGAGGTGGTACTCCGTCCCTCCTTCAGGAGGACAGTCCACCTGGGATGCCAATGCGACGCTTGGCAATGTTCAGGCCTACCCGGGTGACTGGGGGACCAACTCCCTGATCGGCGGGGGCGCGGCCTGGGGTCTGATGACTATCGACAACAAGACTGGGACTCTTTACTTCTCGGTAGGGCATCCCGCCGGCGTGTACGATGCTGCACTGAGGCCCGGCCCCAGCCTTTACACCGACTCCGTGGTTGCCATCGACGCTGCAACCGGAAGGATGGTCTGGTACTATCAGCATACTTCCCACGACCTTGCCGAGCACGAGGGTGGCTGGAGCATAACGCTCGCGACCCTCAACATCAACGGACAGTCCAGACAAGTCGTAATCCAGGCAGCGAAGAACAACTTCATCTATGTCCTGGACTCAGCAACAGGAAGGCCAGTCTACGACCCCATTTACATCGGCTCGCCGAGCTCAAACGTCCCCAACGACAACCAGGTGGGGAACGCCAATTTGGTCCTCTCGCAGTCGTCCATGGTGGGAGGGAGGATATGCCCCGGTCCCGACGGGGGGATCGAAATGTCCCCCGCACTGGACGGCGTGAACCTCTTTGTGGCGACCCAGAATGCATGCGGTCTGATGACAAAGGGACCCGTAACATACCACGGGCAGACGATACAGGGATTCGTGTTCCAGGGAGACCCCACTGCTCCACAGAATTCGACGCTTTACTCCGTGAACCTGGCAACCAGGACCGTGAATTGGGAGTTCGCAATGCCAGACCGTTACCAGGGCTCTTCCGCCGTGGTCAGCGGTGGTGTCGTGTATGTCGTTGATAGGCAGGGCACCTTGTATATTCTTAACGAACAGACCGGACAACTGATCAGAAGTTGGCAGTTGAACGGGCTAGGCGCCTCAGGTGTCTCCATAGGCGAAGACTCCAGGGGTAATATGATGGTCTTCGCCCCGGCCGGTGGAGGGGACATTCCTTCCCCGACTGCAGGGGTCGTTGTCGGTTTCGCACTGTCCGGCGTAGGCGGCGGTTCTTCCTTCGCTCCTTCCCTCTATGAAGGGGTCGCGATCGGTTTCGGCGTCGCTGTTGTGATCTTGGGTTTCGTCTTCTTGGCCCGCAGGGGAATGATCAGATTGGGAAAGAAGCCAGCCGCATCCTAGCTCTTCTGGGTCTCCTGCTCACTCTCTCTTCCGAGGAAAGCGAAGGCAGTCGCGACCGCCGCCATCACCGCCCCAACTCCGAAGGCTAGCTGTAGGGCTTGGGCATACTGGCCGGGGTCG
>DATDGE010000243.1:0-2722 GCA_036522255.1 Nitrososphaerales archaeon
TTGCCATCCTTCCCCACTCCGAGCGGCGTCGAAGAGAAGTCGAAGTCGATCCTTCCTGCAAGTGCGTAGGCGACGACAAGCATCGGCGACATCAGGAAGGAGCCCTTGACCAGCGGGTGTATCCTCCCGTCGAAGTTTCGGTTCCCCGACAGGACAGCGACCACGTAGGCGTCTCTTGCCTTGACCGTTTCTTCTACTTCCTGGGCCAGTGGGCCACTGTTTCCGATGCAAGTACCGCAACCGTAACCGACGAGGGCGAATCCGAGGGCGTCGAGGTACCGGAGTAGGTCGGAATTCTGCAGGTAGTCCGTGACCACCCTGGACCCGGGGGCGAGGCTTGGCTTCACCCAGGGCTTCACGGAGAGGCCGGCCTCAACAGCCCTTTTTGCGATCAATCCCGCGCCGACCATCACTGTCGGGTTGGACGTGTTGGTGCAGCTGGTGATTGCGGCAATCACGACCGACCCGTCTGTCACCCCCGTCCTTATCGGCCCATCCTCTTCGAGCATCAGCTCGGTGCGCGTAATCGTCGAGGAACCGGATGGAGAGAGCGGAGCGGCACGCCTCTGGTCGAGCATGGAACGTGCGAAACCAGGGACTGAGACGAGGGTGTGTCTCTCTTCGGGATTTCGAGGCCCCGCGATGGAGGGCTCAATTTTGTCAAGCTCGATGTTGATCACTTCTGAGTAGACCGGGTCATTTTCGGAGACGAAGAATCCAAACTGCTTTGCGTACCTGGAAACGAGGTCGACATGGCTCCTCGGCCTTGCTGTCCCTGTCAAGTAACCCAGGGTTGAATCGTCGATTGGAAAGAAGCCTGCGGTCGCGCCGTATTCGGGTGACATGTTCCCAATCGTGGCCCTGTCCGGGACGGAGAGCTGGCCGTACCCTTCTCCAAAATATTCGACGAATGAGCCGACGACGTTCTTCTCCCTGAGCCTCTCGGTTACAGTGAGCACGAGGTCCGTAGGAGTCACGCCCTCGCGCAGGTTGCCGGTGAACTTCACCCCGAAGACTTTGGGGACGGGCATGTGGTATGGCTCGCCCAGCATTACGGCCTCGGCCTCGATCCCTCCTACTCCCCATCCAAGGCATCCCAGGCCGTTCACCATGGTCGTATGCGAGTCTGTCCCGATGAGGGTGTCTGGAAAGACCTCCAAGGAACCGCTGCGGTCCGAGGACGCTACGACCTGAGAGAGGTACTCGAGGTTGAACTGGTGGCAGATCCCTTTGCCTGGGGGAAAGACGCGCGTTCCCCTAAACGCAGACTGCGCCCACTTCAATAGCGAGTATCGCTCCGAATTCCTCTCGTACTCCTTCTCCAAGTTGATCGCGAACGCCATGTCGTTTCCCCAGGCATCCACCTGGATCGAATGATCGATTACAAGGTCGACTGGGACCGTTGAATTGATGGACTTGGTCTCGATGCCGGATTGCTTTGCCGCGTCGCGCATGGCAGCCAGGTCTACGACCAAGGGGACACCTGTATAGTCCTGCAACAGGACTCTATAGGGCATGAATGGTGTTTCCGAGTCTATGGACTTCGGCCAATTCGCCAGGGAATGGGCGGCTTCGAGCGCACCGTGGACCTTGCCGGAATGCCGGACAGCATTCTCGAGCAAGACGCGAATGGAAAAGGGGAGCCGACCGATGTCGTATCCAAGGTCCCCAAGTTTCAGGATGTTGTAGACGTTAGCCTTGCCTGAAGGAGAGTCGAATGTTTCCTTCGTTGCTTTGAGGCTTTCAAGAGACATGTCAGTCGACTGGAAGCGAGCCCTCTGCGCCGATATTTGAATCTGAATTGGGAGCGACTCCGTGTCGGTTGGGGATTCGCTTGCCCCGAAGCAGGGATGGGACTATCGCCAACGTGTTGATCACCGCAAGGACCCGGTAGACGCCGTCAAGGCCCGTTGAAAGCATTGCTCTGTCGGCGAAGCTGGCAGGCGCCCCTGCGGCGCTGGAAATCATGGCACTGGCAAAAGAGTATGGGATATACAAGGCGAGAACAAGTACAGTGATGTTGAAACTGATTGTGAATCCTACGTTGAAGAAGGTGGCTCTGAGGCCTGACGCGACTCCTCTGATATTGGGCGGGACCGAACCCATGATTGAGCTAATGTTGGGAGAGACGAAGAGACCCATCCCTGCTCCTCCTACTGTGAGATAAAGAACCATGGTCGGGAAAGGCGTTGTTGCGTCGACGGTAGAGAATAACAGGAGGGAGGCGGATATTACAGCGAGGCCCACCGTGACGAACGGGAGGGTTCCGAACTTGTCGGACAGTCGGCCACTTGCTGGACCCACAAGGAGGAAGGCTATGTCGAAAGGTATGATGAAGACTCCCGCCTGGATTGGAGCGAGCCCTCTTACGAGTTGGAGGTAGAGGCTGACAGTCAGGATGAAGGAGCCCCAGGCCATGGCGTTGAGCAGTTGTGCAGTGACTCCGCCAGCGAATTCTCTTATGCGCAGAAGGCTGAAGTCCAAAAGAGGATAGGCTTTGCCGCGCTCGACCTTGACGAACGCCAAGAAGGAAACGGCCGCAATAAACCCTAGAGGGGCGACGATGATGCTTTCTCCGATTCCATAGGCCGCAAAGGTCAGCATCAGAAGGAAGGACGTAATGAAACCAGTGAATGTTGCGAACCCAGCCCAGTCCATGGGCGCCCCTGTCTGTCTCTGGCCTATCTCGTGAAGCCTCCGTCGCGCCCACAGGGTACCGAAG
>DATDGE010000244.1:0-2542 GCA_036522255.1 Nitrososphaerales archaeon
CGAAGACGTTGAGCGGCCCTCCGAAGCCAGCTTCGCCATCGGCGATCAGTGGGACGAACCAGTCAGTCCACTCCTTCCCCTGAGAATGCTCAATCTGGTCGGCACGCTGAAGGGCCCGGTTGATCCTTCGCACGACCGCCGGGACGGAGTCGTAGGGGTAGAGGCTCTGATCAGGGTAGGTCTGTCCGGCTAGGTTGGCGTCTGCCGCCACCTGCCATCCGCTGACGTAGATTGCCCTGAGGCCTGCTTGGACAGACTGCACAGCCTGGTTCCCTGTCAGGCAGCCGAGGGCTGACACGCAAGCGTTAGTCTGCAGTTCGGTCCAGAGTTTCTCGGCCCCGTTCCTTGCCAATGTGTGCTCTATTTGCACGGAGCCTCTCAAGCGGACGACGTCGTCCGCGGTGTAGGGCCTGGTGATTCCGTTCCACCTCTTCCGGTGCCATTCCTGCTCTACATCGTAGACCTCGGTAGTGGTCACGAAGGTCTGACCTCCATGGCGAGGAGCTCCTCGTAGGCCAGGATGGTGATGAACTCTGGGAACGCGTCCGGCGTTACCATCTGCGTGAACAGCTTCCCCGCGACTGTGACCTTGCCTGTGTCGGCCACGCTTCGGGTTCTCGAGAGCAAAGCCGCCTGGTTTGAAATTAGGTCGTTCACCATCTCGGTTGTCACAGTCCTCCCGTCGGCCAGTTTAGCCCGGTTCTTGATCCATTGCCAGAGCTGGGCGCGACAGATTTCTGTAGTTGCGGCGTCCTCCATCAAGTTGTTGATCGGAACGCTTCCCTTCCCGGACAGCCAAGACTCAAGGTATCGAAGCCCGACGCCCACGTTGGAAGCGACGCCCTCCATCGTGATTGTGCCGCTGGGGACACGCAGGAGGTCGTCTCGGGTGACGCTGACTTCCTTTCTGCTTACCCTGAGTTGGTTCGACCCGACCATCTTCGAAAAAGCGTTCATCGCGATCTCGACGAGGCCGGGGTGTGCCACCCAGGTGCCGTCGTGGCCGAGGGTGAACTCCCTCTGCTTGTCGGCTCTGACCTTGGCAAGGGCGGCGTTGTTAGCGGCCTCATCGCCCTTCACGGGAATGTAGGCCGACATCCCCCCGATGGCGTAAGCCCTCCGCCTGTGGCAGGTCTTGATCAGAAGGTCGACGTATGGAGCTAGGAATCCACCGTCCATGGTGAGCTGTGACCTGTCCGGAAGCACGAACTGTGGATGGTTCTTCAACTTTTTGATGTAGCTGAACATGTAATCCCACCTCCCGCAGTTGAGGCCCACGATGTGCTTCCTGAGCTCGTAGAGCATCTCCTCCATCTCGAAGGCTGCAGGGAGGGTCTCGATGAGTACGGTGACCTTGATGGTCCCTCGGGAGAGGCCCAGGTAATCCTCGGCGGCCGAGAGCACCTGCTCCCAGAGCCTTGCCTCCCTTGCTCCCTCGAGCTTGGGGAGGTAGAAGTATGGTCCGCTACCCTGCTTTCGGAGCTTCAGGGCATTATGTTGGAGGAAAAGCCCGAAGTCGAAGAAGGACGCGGTCACGGGTTTTCCCTCGACCAGGACGTGCTTCTCGAGCAGGTGAAGTCCTCTCGGCCGGACGATGAGGGTCGCCGTTTCGTCACCGAGGGCATAGACCTTGCCTTCGGGAGTGACGAATCTGATGGTCTTGTCGACAACATCCATAAGATTGACCTGGCCCTGGACAATCTGTTCCCAGGTCGGAGAAAGCGAGTCCTCGAAGTCTGCCATGTAGGTGCTCGCCCCCGAGTTGAGCGCATTGATCACCATCTTTCTGTCCCCTGCCGGGCCGGTGATTTCGACCCGTCGGTCCAAGAGGTCTGTCGGTATTTCCGAGACCGACCATTCGGAAGTCCTGACTCCTACATCTTCAGGGAAGTCAGGGAGGATGCCAGAATCGATGAGCTTTTGCTTCAAAGCCCGCTCCTGAAGAATGCTGGAAACGACGGGAGAGAATCTTCGGTCAAGGGCTGCCACGAGCTCCAAGGCCTCCGGTGTCAGAACTCTTGACGACCCCTCGAGATTTGGGGCTGCGACCTCTGCCCTCTCCACCGACTCGAGCCTACTCAAACGGGACTTTTGACCTTGTAAGTTATTTAACGGTATGTGTATTTTTGGATGGAATAACATATTCGATACAACATATACGTATATTTCGTAATGTTGAAATAATGTCGCGAACTCTCCCCTGAATTCTTGGAAGTTAGGAAGGTCCAGAGTACGAAACTGGGGACGTTCCTGGTAACGATCCCCAAGGAATGGGTGTCGCAAATGGGGCTCGCCAAGGGAGGGCATGTGTCGCTGGAGCTTGAGGGCACCGACGTAGTCGTCAGCTCTGTCAGCAAGAGGCCGTCGACGCAGTCGAGGCCCTTGGACATAGACAAGGTGAAGGACCGTAAGATGCTCGAATTGAGCATAGGGTCGTCCTACATCCAGGGACACGACATAACGGAAGTCGTTTCCAAAGGCAAAATTCTCCCCGAGCAGAAGCGATGGATTCGCGAAGTAGTAGTCAACCTGGTCGGGGTCG
>DATDGE010000245.1:0-14047 GCA_036522255.1 Nitrososphaerales archaeon
CCTATTGCTCTACCACGCTGCCCAGCCGCTCTTTTTGAGGGCTTCTGAGCTACGGCGCCCCGCTTCGTCTCCGGGTCCGACGGATTCCGGATTTGAGATTATCCGGATGGAACGGGAGTCGGCAACATGGGGAGCAGAGGAATCACAAGCGCGGCTACCGGTAAGAGGCGTCCGATCGCTGTCGATGCTTGAATGAAATATGTCTAGATTGCAGTCTCGGAAGCGGGATTTGCAGGGATGCGCGTTAGTTGCGGGAGTTCATTCATAATCTGTACGGAGATCCGATGACAGCACCATCAATCTGGCTGGTGATATGCCCCACCCAAGTTGTTGTCAGCGTTTTAGGCTCGTTTCATTTACGAAAGCCTGCCCCGGCCGAGAATGTCAATTCTTGGATGGTACCAGTACCCGGGACACGCGCGGGAATCCCCTTCCCAAGGCTCAACACAACGTCTCGCCTTACAAGTCCTATCTCAAGAAAAGATTGGATGTCAAAATGGCAACCATGGCAAGGTATCCGATGGATATCCACAGGGTGCTGGGGGGTCGCACGCTTCTTTGCGAACGATATCTGTACGAGAGTATGGAGAATGCGAGGAGGTCAGCGCTCAGGTACAGGGCGAAAGTTTCAGTCTGGCCTTGATTGATCGGGTTAAGGAGCCATAATACTGAGGTCGCCGTCACCTGCAGCGTGATAAGCATAATGACTTCGATAGAACCAAACGAGAGCCCCCAGAGGCCGTTCTGCCTACTCATTCTTCCACATCCTATCTAGAAATCCGACCCTTCTGCGGACAGTCCCTGTCCGTACTTCCAATCGATAAAGCAGCAGGACCGTGCCGAGGACCATCAGTGCGAGGCCCACGGCGGAACCAACGAGCGTTGCCACGGTTCCGAAGGATCCGTTTCCCAATATGACCGCGACGGCGCTGTTCAAGGTTGAACCGATGGCCAGCGCGCCCCCCGCAAGGAGCCCGGTGAACGCGACCCCCGTTCGGAGCTCGGAACCACCTAGGAGGTTTGGCTGCGCGAGGGGGAGACGGCTCTTCGCCTGGGAATACATCACGCGATAGACCAGCAGGGATCCTGCTGAAATCACAAGGGCCGTCCCCCCAATTACTAGGGCGGCCTGCTCCGCCGGAATCGTCGCACCCGGTGTGATGAGGCCCCAGTATGAAAGCAGAAGGACTTCGGCGACGAAGACGAGGCCCAAGGTTGTGTAGATGGGTCGGCGGGAAATCTGCCTGTTTTGCCCCCGGTCGACGAAGGGGAGGACCAAAAATGCCAGGAATACTATGGTGACTATGGAAAGCGCGACTGCCAGCCCCTGTGTCCCCTCGAATATGGAAATCTTCAGCACTTGATAGACCCAGAGGAAGTACCAGTCTGGCTGAGGTGCGTACTGGGATGCGGCCTGGGGAGTGTACTGCGGGGGAAGCGTCAGCGGGAAGAGGATGGAGATCAGGAGCATGCCCACGCCGAAGAGCATCGAGATTTCGAAAAGGTACAAGGTCACGTCGGGGAAGATTGGCAACAGTCTCCGTTTCGTCTCTTCTGGTTTGCCCGACGGGGGGTCGGCCACTCCGTGAGCTTCGAGCATGTACATCTTCGCCACCAGGAGGATCAGGAGGGCAGCCGGGAGAACCACGACGTGGAGGTCGAAGAAGCGCAACAACTGTGCTGCGTCCCCGCCCCCGCCGACGATTAGGAAGGTGAGGAGCGAGGACAGAGGCTGTGGGAGGGCGCTAATCATCCCGACCCCGACGTCCGTGGCCGACTTCGACACCACGGTCCAGGGGAGAAGATACCCCGTGAACCCGAAGCCAAGAGTGACGAAGCCCATCAGCATCCCGACAATCCACATCACCTCCCTGGGTTTCTTCTGCACGGATACGAAGTACCCCCTCATCATGTGCATGAATGCGAGCATGATCATTGCATAGGCCGTGTAGAGGTGCACAGTCTGCAGGAAGGTTCCATTGTAGACGTTCTGGAAGATGTAGAGGGTAGACGGGTATGCGTCCGTGGGACTGGGGACGTAATACAGCATCAAGATCATTCCTGTAACTCCCTGAATGACAAAGGCGACAACAGCGAGCGCGCCGAGCCAGTAGAAAGGATTGATAGCGTACTGCGGGACTGGGTTGAGGAGGGGGCGGCTCAGGCCCAGACGGGAGTCGAACCATCCGGCCAGCCTGCCCGCGAAGCCCTCGCCCTTTTTCATTGTCCTTGACCGTCACTGTGTCCCAGGGACACGGTTCCCGCCTTGGAGATCGTTGGTGACGTCACTCGAACCCGTCTGATGGCCGAATATTGAAGGGGGTCCCATACCGACCGCATAGATGTTTCCTGAGCCATCGACCTCGAGCTGCACTTGTGGCTCCGGTCTCGGCGAGGGTCCTCCTATCACGTTGGCACCTGAAGTGAGATCGAAGACGCTCCCATGGCAGGGGCAATAGCCCACGGGGCCCAAGGCGGTGAACGAACGATTGACCGAGGGGGACCCGCCCGGGGGAACGTATCCCCAGATACACCCCAGGTGCTGGCAGACCTGGCTGAACGCGACTATATCCCCTTCAGGCCCCACCCCACCCGTCGCCTTCTGCCCAAGCTTCACCATGATGCTAGGTTCGTTATCAAGAGGGTAGTTGAAAATCAGCGGAACTCCTGGGGTAAGTTCCCCCACACTCGCAACCCTCACCCTTGGAAAAGTGGAAGCTCTCGTCTCTGAGACCACCGGGACAGCGGGGATGACAACGGCCTTCATGACTGATGCTATGCCGACCAGGGCGAGGGCAGCTGAGATGGTCCCGGCTACTTTGAGGAAATCTCTTCTTGCTTCGTCGGCGGGCTGTTCCTTGTCCCCCTGTGTCACGCCGCCGGAATCCCCGCTTCCTGGCAAGGCGCATTCAGCCTGCTCAGCTCACCGACACGGAACCCCTCATCCAGCCGGGGGCCGCCATCGCAGGATCCCCACAAGCTATGAGGCAGAACCAGAGAAAACTGCCCGCTTTGTGGATGGTGAACGTCGCGACGACTGTGGAGCCTAGCGGGACCGGGATGTTCAGGTTCAGGTTCGGGACAGTGAAGGTGTGGGACACCTGCGCCAGCGGAACGGATGAGACCCTTTGCCCTCCTTTGATGACAATCCCTGAGGCACCCTGGCTTGAGTTAATGTTGGAGTTGGATGCGACAAGGACGCTGCCGTCGGTGGTCCCGGAGACCGCGTTAACATTGGGCTGCACGAGGGTCCCGTTACCTTGGTCGTAATTCACTATCACCAGCTCGATTGTCCTGTTGACGGGAAGAGAAATCTTAGCCGCCGACTCAAGGCCGCCCGGCCCAAGCACGTAGAATGAAGGCATCTCCCCCACCGTCGAATTGAAAATGTTGAGAGTTGATATCACAAGTGTCACCACGTATGGGGAGCTTGAGTTTGCCGTCGTCTTGGTTATCGTGGTGGTGACTCCCGCGGAGTTCTTGCCCAGGAACACAGCACCCGCCCCGAAACCGCCCAGGACCAGGGCGACAGCCAGCACCACTATAGTCAGCCCTGCGATTATGCTTGAGTTCAATTCTTTGCTAACGGGTTAGGGTGTAGTTCGAAATATAAGTTGCAGAGACGATTCCCGAACTTGAGAACCAACCATTCGGCTTTGTGCCATTGAGGGCGAAATGCCTTTCAGCCCTTCGCTCTTGCGAGGGAATACACGATGATGAAGAAACCGACGGCCTGACTTGACGCCTGGACTGTTACAACAGTGGTCAAGTCGAAGTTCCCAAAATTGAATAATATTCCTGCCGCGACCGCACCCATAGTCACGAAGGCGAAGCCCACGGCCAGGAGCAGCATGGCCTGGCTCCTAGTTCTGCGGAAGGCCTTGGTTGCGTAGAAGACCACGATGCCGCCGAAGACGAGTATCAGCGCCTGAGCGAAGTCCAGAAACGCCAGGTCCAATCTATCGACACCAGCTTCCGAGTCCCTTTATAGTATTGATGTCGATTCTCAATCCTAAGAATCGCTTCATGCCCTCATCGAGATCCATAGGCGCCTCAACTTCTCGGCGACATCCTCGTTGATGATTGCATCCACGCTCATCACGCCGTCCTCGAAGGAGACAGTTACAGACCTGTAGGAACTCCTGAGGAGTTCGTACTTCTTGCCGTCCGGGGTTAAGATGATCCGCTCGATTACGAGAATCTGGGAATCCAGCAGCTCGTGTACCCTCCTATAACAGGTGCTGAGGGGGATGTCGTTTTCCCGGCTCATGTCTTCCACCGACTTTGCGGACTGGATGGCCGAGAGCAAAATCTTCCTTGAATATTCGTCGGCGAGGCTTTGCACAAGAGCCTGGACCTTGGAAGGGTCGGTTATCTGCAAAGAAGGGTGGCCGGCTCCATGGTTTCGCCGACCCCGAATATTATTTGAGGTTTATCCAGGATTGGTAGTCAGTTCCTTATTGGGGAAAACAGGGACGAAGCAGGACTCACTTGGTCCTGCTTCTGACTATGTATCCTAGTCCGCCCAGAACCGCTCCAACTGTGGCAATTAGGATGAAGGCTCCGATAGGGTTCGGCAGCCAACCCAGGATCTGCTCGTGGATCTGCCCTGGATTAAGACCACCGCCTCCTGCAGTAACAGGGGTCGCCGCCCAGCCAGCCAAGTAGCCTCCCCACATCATCAGGAACATTGCGCCCGCTACGCCAACGTTCATGAAGACCAGATGGCCCCAGGCCAGGTAGTTGGTCAGTCCATTGTACACTTTGCCAAGTACTCCCTCGATGTAGAAGTAGAAGATGGCCGTCACGGCCGTCGCAATTACGCCGACGACGAGGTAGGAGATGTATCCCGTGAAGAACCAGGTGCCACCGCCGCCTCCCGCGATGACTCTTGCTGCCGAGTAGTAGTCCGCCTTGCCTGTGAAGTACTGGAGTGGATCCAGGACCAGGACGGTGATGACAGCTGCTACGAACCCCTGGGCCACCGCGGCCCAGATGAACCTTCCCGCCCACTTGCCCTGCATTGTTTGCATTTTCTCTTTCCCTTTGGATAGGGCGCACCTCAGACCGTATTTATACCGCGGAGGCGATTATCTGCGATGATAATCAATTCTGGGAAGGAGCATCGCGACTTCTGGATCCCTTTTTGCTCGTGGGCCCGAAATAAGCATCCGTCATCCACTATCACCTGCCAGACAGGGCCGACCAGTAGATTGAACCGAAACCCTTCTTCATGGCGTACTTGACCAAGGAAGGTGTCTGGGCAGCTTGAGGGGTCTCGTACGACGCTGAGACGAATATCGCCCTCCTGTGGCCAACTTCCATCGGGAAGTTGATTCACAAGAAGAGGGTCGATTCCAAATCAAGAGCGGTCTCAAGTTAGAATGCCGTGGTCCGAATAGTTCTTGGCTGGGGGAACATGGTGGTTCTCAAGTTCGAAAATCGACTCCGGGACTTATTACGTTCCTTGCTCTTGGGAATTCGAACTGTAATGCAGGCGAGCAAGAGGGTGATGGAGAAAGAGGAGGCTCTTCTGGACAAGACAGCAATTGTGACCGGAGCAGGCTCGGGGGTCGGGAAGGCAATGTCTGAGCTGTTCGCCCAGAACGGTTGCTCGGTGTTGGTGGTCGATGTCATCCCTGACAGGGTAGACCAGCTAGTAAGGGAAATCAAAACCACCGGCGGGAAGGCGACGGGCTTGGTCGCGGACCTATGTGCATCTCAGGAACCTGAGCGCATGATCGACCAGGCGCTGTCGGAGCTGGGGAGGGTGGACATCCTCTGCAACAATGCGGGAATCATGGACGGAGTCCGGCCTGCGGCTGATACAACGGATGAAGTCTGGGACAGGGTGATGGCCGTCAACCTGGTCGCTCCGTTCAAGGCCAGCCGGAGGGTGATCCCTCACATGATAAAGCATGGAGGAGGTGTTATCCTTAACACGGCTTCCGTAGCTGGGCTCTTCGGTGGAATGGCAGGGGCTGCCTATACGGTATCGAAGCACGCCCTGATCGGCCTGACAAAGAGCATCGCGGCCCACTACGAGGGTTCGGGGATCAGATGCAACGCGATGGTTCTTGGGGGAGTGAACACCAACATCGGACTCGGGAGTGCGGAGCCAGACAAGGCGGGATCGGCCCACCTGATGAAGGCCGCAGCGATGATTCCGAGGACAGCCGAGTCAAGAGAGATAGCGGAACTGGCCCTCTTCCTGGTATCTCCGAAGTCCAGCTTCATGAATGGCTCATGCGTCGTGATAGATGGAGGGTGGACGGTCTTCTGACGGAATTCAGGAGGATCGCGGTGGGATTCGACGGGTCCAAGGATTCCGGGAAGGCCGTCGAGGTGGCGGCTGAGCTGGCTGAAAGATTCGAAGGTGAACTAACCATTGTTCACGTGTACTCCTCCCCAAGGTGGATTTACGCGAGTTACGCGGGTATACCACCTCCAGACTTGGAGCAACTTGAGCGCGCGGCAAAGGAGGCAGCTGTGAATGTGCTGGGAAAGGGTCTGCAGATATCGACCGAGCACGGAAAGAAGGCCCAGGGAGAACTCATCGAGGCCGCTTCGGTTGTCGAGGCACTCGCCGAATTCACGTCGCACGAAAAGACCGACCTGGTGGTAGTAGGTAGCAGAGGGACGACGGGTCTTAAGAGGCTCATTTTGGGGAGTGTCTCTGGTGGGCTCGTGGCCCACGCGGCCTGCCCCGTCCTGGTGGTGAGATGATCATTTGATGTTCGTGAAAGACGTCATGACGAGGAAGGTCAGAACCATAGAGCCCGGAACCAAGGTCGGAGAAGCTGCAAAGGCGATGACAAAATGGAAGGTCGGCTCACTCGTCATAGTTGACGGGAAGAGACCAATGGGGATCATAACTGAAGGGGACGTGTCGAGATGCATTTCGAGGGGCCTGGATCCATGGAAGAGCACTGTCGTCTTCCAAAAGAAACGGCTCGTCACCGTTTCACCGGGCGAACGGATCGAGGTGGCCGCGAAGACCATGGCAGAGGCTGGGGTCAAGAAACTCCCAGTCATGGAAGATGGAGAGCTCGTTGGGATTGTCACCCAGACAGACATCGTGAACTCCAGCTTCGTCCTGGTGACATCGCTGAAGGAAATGGTCCAGGCACGTTATAGGCCACCGGATTTCGAGATTTAATCAGGGAGGACTTCCCCGTAAGGCCAAAGTAGGCGGGAACGTCTGATCTATCCCGGATGGTGTGCAAGGATGTTTGACATGACCCTCCGTTTAGGGCTCCTGAGGATTTACTGAACGTCGACGGTTTCACCGGTCGGGTGATGGAATATTTCTCAGACGGATTGTTTCTTCGCCCCATGGAGCCCGAGAACCAGGTCTTCAGGAGTTACAAGGCCCCGGGCGTTGTCCACGAGAGCGCACCTGGATTCGCTTTCGACCACGACTTTCAAGGCCTCCGCCAGGCTTGTATCACGCCGCACCTGACCCGGAGCGTGCATGAATCCTTTGAGCTCCCGAACTTGGGTCGCGAGAAGTTCGATATCGCTCACTTTGCGGAGTTGGGCCATCACATCTTCTTCCAACAGCCAATTGACCAGGCTCCTGTCTGAAAGAACCACATCGAGCGACCGTACGTAAAGCCGCCTGATGTCGTTGTTGACCATGAGCCTGATGGAGTCAGCGACGCGGAATGTCTCAGTTGTCTCGACGACGCGGCGCAGGGCCAGGGCCAAGTCGCCAATGGTCCATGCCCCAAGTTCGTTGATGCCCGACCTGGCAAGAAATCTGGCTATGTCGATCAATCCAACAAGGCCCACAGGTTCTCCACTGGGTCCCAAAATTACAACATGGCCCAGCCTTTCCTTCTTCATGAGGTCCAGTGCGACTGTCAGTGCAGTTCCTTTTGGAACGGCAGGGGGAGGCCAGGTCGCGAATTTGGCCATGACATTCTGGATTGACGTGTAGGGGTCGAAGGGCCCCGAAGCGATGAGGAATAGGACATTGAATCCGCCTATTGTTCCGACCGGCTTTCCCCCTTTGTCCGTAACCACGACGGATGATGCATCCAGGGACCGGAGATGTGCCATGACGATTCGCAGCGGGTCCTCCTCTTTTACGACCTGCAGAGAACGCCCAAGGTCGGGGACCATCTCATCGATTTTCAGCTCAGACAACAAAGATTGAGGGCGCACGACTTCTATCCTGTCTTCACAACAACGGATGCGACCATCCAAGGATGATATGTGCAATGATAGGTATAGGTGCCGGGTGCCGTGAATGTGAAAGAGAACGACTGGCCGGGCGCCATATTCCCCGAGTCGAAGCCCCCGTCGTTCGCCGTAACGGTGTGGGGAGAGTTATCCTTATTGTTCCAGACGACTGTGTTGTTCGTTCCTAACACCACAGTTATGCTGCTGGGGAAGAAACCTTTGCTTGACGTGTTTGTTCCTGCTCCCTGGATTATGGCCACCGCGGCGCTTTTCGGGGATTGGCCTGACGTGGTGCGAGTCGTTTGGGGCGAGTAGGCGGAATTGGGGAGTACCGCCAGATAGCCTATCATCCCCATTTGTGCATGATAAGTGCAGACGAATTCGTAAATCCCCGAGTATTTCGCCAAAAATGAATAGGTCGCTGACACATTCCCGGGCGTCCCAGTTACCACCACCCCGGGGGAGTTGTTCTTTGCAGGAGTCGTGAACTTCTGTTGGGTCAGGTCGTTTACAAGTCCAGGAACGGTAGCGTTGACAATTATGTTGTACGGGGGTCCCAATACGAGGTCGTGGGCGACTGTGTCGTTTTCGATCAGAATCAGATTGATTGTGTCCCCCTGATTCACTATGATGAAGGAGGGCTCGAACCTGTCCTGATGAGCCGACGGCGAAAGATACCAGGTTTCCCTGATAGACCTAATCGTAGGAACTTGATTCATGACAGGTAGTGTCAAATTGGCTCCGGGACCTCCCTGCCCGGAGGAAACCCTACTTGCGAGCTGTTGCAGCTGGGATTTCAAAGATGTGATCTGTTGGTTTTGGGCGCTGATCTGGTCTGCAGTGCCCTGCGTGGAATCAACATAAGCAATAGCAACGACCCCTAGTCCCAGAAGTAGCAGGATTATTGACACCCCAGCGGAGCTCAGCGCTTTTCTAGCACTGATCTGAGCATCGCTGCCTTTCATGTCAAGTCACCCACTCCTGACGATGTAGTCCTCACTATCAGAATCCTTGAGATAGATTGCTCTCCAGGGGCAAGATTCAGCTGCCCGTTTGAGTCTCTCGAGGTCAACAAGTCTCTCATCCGCGTCGGCTATGCCAAGTGGCTCCGCACCGATCTGCCTTCTCTCCAGAGAAAAGTGCTCAGGGGCGAGAACCGCACAGAAACCCGTCCCAAGGCAAAGGTCCTCGACGAGCCCTGCCTCTACTTTTTTCCCTTCCAGAGTTGTGATTTCGATCTCCCCTCTTTTCTGAAGGTTGGCCTTCCTTACGTCGGGGTTGCGGACTATGGTGTCAGACAGGGTCTCACCCGGCCTTTTTGCATTGACGAGCATCTTGTACGCCTTGTCTGTCAGTTCGACGCTTTGTGGCATGTCAATTCACTTGCAAGCTGCGTGACTAATAATGGGAACAGACGATTACCAAGAATGAGAATTAGAGAAATCCCCGACTAGCAATCGGCTGTAATTGTTCTTGCATGCGTCAGCGTGGTAGGGCAGTAGGCAGTTAGCCGGTTGGCATGCACCTATGGGCCGGGTTGACCGAGGAGTGGTCGTCGGTTCGAGTCCGACCTTCGCCGCCTATCATCCGGCGTGAATCCGGACTATTTTGTGCTATAGAGAGTCATGAAGAGGAAGGCATAAGTCGCAATGAAACCTTCACCCATGACCGGGATCCCAACAGAGTTTCCTCCCATGTGTAGATATCCGGCCGTTGCTGTTATCAGGGCCGCTATCAGACTCAAAATTGCAAACACGCGGACGCCGCGGCTCTTGCATCCGAAAGAAAGGACTGACACCGCTAGAGCCAGTACGACGATAAGGACGCCCTCAAACGCGTGGAATATGAGCAGCCCTGAACTTCCCATGATTGCAGAAAACACGTCGCCAAATGAAGTACTGGCGACGATCACGACGCCACCACCAACTCCTCCAGCAATCGGACCGCCTATCAATCCCTGTATCGTGGTCAAGATAAGGGTGAGACCCAATAACATTCTGAACCGCCGAAAGCTGCGAGGCTGAACATCAGTGCCGTTCGACAAGAGATCTAGAGCGCTCGGCAAAGGGAACCTAGGTAGCTGATTTGAAGGTTGCCTTAGCTATGACCGTCGCCGCTTCTCTAAACTCCCAGAAGTAAACTCCACTAACCTGGGAATGCCTGAGAATCCTTCGCAGGTATCAGCCTCAGGATCGCCAGCGTAGTGAGGGCCTCCCCGACCATCCCGATGGATATGGGCACGTAGTAACCATAGGCTCCGTACAACAGACCCCCGATGAAGGGCGCAGGGACCGCTATGAGGCCCCGGAAGGCCGCTAGTTTGCCGCTGATTCCTCCCCTTTCTTCAACGGGTGCCGCTCTCATGAACAAGGCTGAGATGGCTGGAACCCAGAGGGCCACAGAGATTCCAAAGACAACGGCGAGGAAGATGAAAACAGGAAGCGAGTCTGTCACGAGCCACCCGAACATGATGACGACCGTAAGCGCTTCCGAAAATGCGAGCACCCTTCTGGTCCCGACTTTGAGGAGGAGCTTGGTGGCCGGGTACTGACCCAGGACTGTTGCGACGGACAGTGCGCCGAAAATCAGGCCGATGTCCCCAGCAGTGAAACCGAACTGCTTCGCCCAGATACCGTAGATGATCGAACCCCCGACCCCGTAAAAGAAGGCGTCCATGGCAAAAGGGATGAAAAGTCTGACAAGGCCGCGTGGAGGAAGGATGGTTTGGCTGAGCGAGAATTTCTTTCGTGGAGTCCGTTCCTTCATTGAGGCAGGGTCACTCCGCGTCTCCCTGAGCTGGGGGATCATCACGAGCAGATTCATCGATTCTAGGACCGCTGCCGAAGCGAAGAGGAGGCCGAAGCCGAAGGTCTGCACGAGGAAACCGGCCGCGAAGGGTATTACTGCTCCCGGCAGAGAAGTGAAGAAGAACACCAGGCTGAAGGCGACGTTTAGTCTGGCTGGGTCCATATCCACTGTCTCTGCTATCATCGCCTGTGTGGCAGGGTTTCCCAGAATGGAAAGACCGAGCAACACGTATCCGATTGAAAGTGAAATCAGACTGTGGCTCATCGCGGCGACGAGGAACGAAACCATCGAGCAGACTCCCACCGCGCTCCCGATTGCAATCAGAAGCTTCCTCCCAAGTCTGTCTGAAAGATATCCTGTGAACGGCTGGACGATGGAGCCCGCCAGACCGATGGGCCTGTTAGCGATTGAGACAAGGACGCCGAGGATTGCCACGCTGAACCCGAGGTAGCTTACAACGAAAGGTTGCAGGATTGTGCTAAGGAGGCTCAGATAGACCCCAGTCGTCATGCTGGTCAGGGCTAGGATCCTGATGTTGCCGAGACGGAGGAGGCCTCTGCTTACGGTTATGATGCTCGCTCTGGTCTCAGTCATGTGCCCCGCGCCAAGTCGGTTAAGTCCGGGTTGCCGCCTTCACTTGAGGGCCCGACGCCTCATGAAAGCGGGGCCATACTTCTCTGCGAGGACCCCAAGCAACTCGGCCGTGTGTTTCTGGGCAACATGATTCAGGAACTCTACAGCAATCACTCCTCTCCGAAACGGCTCGGACTCGAGGGCCCTATCGGCGAGCTCCGCGCAGGTTTCGCAATCAGAAATAGTCTTGATTTTTGCAACTTCCCTTAGGTCGGCGAGCTGCCTTTCGAAGTGTTTGCTGATTTTCCGGAGCCTTTCTTCCGCTCCCAAAGTCTTCAGCAGGTCCAGCCTCTCTGCTGCGGAGAAGCTCGGAGAATAGGCGCATAGGTCGGCTAGCTTTCCCGGTGTCTCGGCTCTCCTCAGAGCGTCGACTATCTCGGGGGGGATGCCAGGAATCAGTTTGCCAAATTCGTCGATTTGGTTATGGACGGCTTTCATGGCTTCGGATCTGGTTGGGGAAGCGTAGTCGAGTTCCTCTGCTTTCGTGAATGTGACCCTCGAGTATTCCGTTCCGTCGAGAACCTTCTCAGTTCGGACCCTCCAGAGACCCTTCACCACGGCGATCACCCTTCCCTTGCTGGTGGCTGTCTTTCGAACATGAACCAGGGTGCCTATCGCGCCTGGAACATCTTTCGGATTGGAAGTCGGCACCAGGACTATTATCTGGCGCTCCATCGCTGCCTGCAGAAGGGCGGCCGTGTTCCTCTGGTCCCGGGCGGTTATCGTAGCCTCTGAATGAGGAAAGATGACCTCGTCTTCAGCCAACAAGGCTGGGGCTTCGTATTCGTTCGAAGAAGTATCCTCCACTATGAGTCGCTTCCTAGACTTCGCAACGAGCCCATCTTGTAGTGCCGCCTTTTGAACATTCAACGCCCGCCTACACGAATCTTAAATCGCGGTCCCAAAACGGACGGAACCTTTCTGTGAGAAGAGTGGTGAAAGACATCTAGTGGGCGGCATCTCGATAGACAAACTGACCAAGACCTACGGAGACCTGGTCGCACTAGACAAGGTCTCGCTGGGGGTCGACGCGGGAGAGGTCGTCGGCCTGATCGGCCCGAACGGTGCGGGGAAGAGCACGCTGATGAAGACTGTAGTCGGAATCCTCAGGCCCACGGGCGGAACGGTTTCTGTGAGTGGGCACGACGTGGTCAAGGAGCCCGAGGCTGCGAAAAGACTGATTGGGTATCTCCCGGAAAACCCGTCGCTTTACACTGCGCTGACAGTCAGCGAGTTCCTGAAGTTCGTGGGTAAGATCAGAGGTGTGGGAGATGCAGAACTCGACGCCAAGATTTCAGAATCACTGAACACCTTCACTCTAGTCGACAAGGCAGATTCGTTGGTTGGGAGCCTTTCAAAGGGAATGAAGCAGAAGGTGGCACTCATCGCTGCCACTCTCCACGACCCCGAGGTGCTCATCTTGGACGAGCCCCTGACGGCCCTCGACCCGAAGACCCAGGTGTTCGTGAACAGGTGGATAACCGACCAGGGGAAGGTCGGCCGAACCGTGCTGCTCTCGACCCACAATCTGGAGATCGTGCAGGACTACGCTACAAGAATCGTGATCATAGACAAGGGAACCGTCGTGGCCACAGGGGGCCTTGAAACCCTGCGCAAGCTAGCGGACACGAGGGGGGACGCAAGACTCGACGAGGTCTTCCTGAAACTGACCGAGGAGACATAGCGTGGACGCGAGTAGGACACGGCTAGCCGGATGGCCAAACATCGCTGTCCTGATGAAGTACTGGCTGAAGGGAAGAATCACGAGGGCCGCCCTCCTCTGGCTGGTTTTCGGCGAAGGATTCGCCATTCTCTTCATCGCATTCGGGAGTCAGACCTTCCTCGCCTTCTCGTCGAAGTTCGGCGTAACGGGTGGCTTCTCGAATTTCGCCCTATCGCTCCTGCTCGCCTTTCTCCTCATCGGCCTCCTGCAGAGTGGTTTCAGCGGGAGCGGCCTCCCCATCACTTCAGCCGACGTCGACTATGTCTTCACTTCTCCGGTCAGGCCCAGGGAGATCTTCGTGGCCAAAGTGCTCATCACCTCTCTCACCACAATCCTGTTCTCCTTCCCTCCGATGATGTTTCTCTACGTAAGGCTCGCAGTGTTTTACGGGGCCCCCGCGGCGGCGGCGATCCCAGCCGGACTTGCGACCCTCTTGTTCCTCGTGCTGGGACTCGTCCTGAGCGCAGACGTCACTCTTTCCCTGAGTTCCGCCCTCGGACCCAGGCTGAAGGTATTGAGGAACGTCCTCATCGTTTCGGTGGCGGTCATAGGCATCCTCCCGGTTATTCTGCTCATACCAGGTGCGCCTCCGGCCCTCGGCGTCATCACACAGATCCTTCCTAGCGGCCTGACGGCCGACATAAGCATCAGTTTGGTCAACGGCTCACAGTGGACCGCAGGGCTGATTTTCGAAGC
>DATDGE010000246.1:0-3936 GCA_036522255.1 Nitrososphaerales archaeon
GGACGGGATGAACCCCTCCCTGCTGGTCAGCGCTGCAGCAATCGCTGCGAGGACTGAGCGTGTCAGGATAGGGACGTCCTGCTACCTGCTCCCACTTCACCACCCGATAGAAACCGCGGAGAACGCCGCCGTCCTGGACAACATCTCGAACGGCAGGCTCTTCCTCGGGGTGGCGGCTGCGTATCGTGATGAGGAATTCAACGGCTTCGGGATAACGAGGGACGAGAGAGGGCCGAGGATGGACGAGTACCTGGAGGTCCTGAAGGAGGCCTGGACCAAGGACTCGTTCTCGTTCAAAGGCAGGTTCTACTCGTGCGATAACGTTTCGGTGACCCCCAAGCCCATACAGCGGCCGATCCCCATGTGGTTCGGGGCGTCGGGGGAGGCCGGTCTCCGAAGGGCAGCGGCCCAGGGCTTGCCGCTCGTCGGCTCAAACAGACATCATATCTCCGAGCTGGAGACGTACTATGCCACTTACCGCGGATACCTGGCGAAGTACGGGAAGACCGTGGACGTCGTCCCGATTTTGAGAAACGTGTACGTCGCCGACTCCGACGAGAAAGCGGTGGAGGAGTCCGCCGACTCGATGATGGCGGTGCTGGGGGGCATGTACGGGAAGTGGGCCAAGTGGAGGCCGATGGTCGACGACAAAGGCAGGGCCCCGGACGACCCGGCCTTCAGTTCGTTCGAATCTCATAGGGAGAAGGTCATCGTCGGCAGCAGTCGTTCCGCAGTCAAGCAGGTCGAGATGTATTCGAAGCGCCTGGGAGTCGACAATATCCTTTGTTGGACAGCCCTGCCAGGAATGCCCCACGACAAGGTCGAAAATTCCATCACGCTCTTCGCCCGGGACGTGATGCCTTCATTCAGTTGACGAGTGGTTTATCTAACTAACTAGGGCCCGCGTTTGCATTGGCGGTTCAGGGCAACCATTCGCATTCCCTGGAGGTCCTGAAGGGGGGCGTTGAGGCGACTGTCCAAGATTATCCTGGGCGCCTGGGCTACTGGGACATCGGGATACCTCCATCCGGGCCCCTGGACGACTACAGTTTCAGGCTCGCCAATCTTCTGGTAGGAAACAGGCCTGGTGACGCGGCCCTCGAGGTGGCTGCAGGGATGTTCTCCATGAGGGCGAAGAGCGACCTGGTGGTTGCTGTCACCGGGGCCGACATGCACCCGACCCTGACAGGGAAGCCAGTTCCGATGTGGGAGAGCTTTCTTGTCAAAGAAGGCGAGGACCTGACCGTCGGGATTGCGAAGACCTCGGGTTTCAGGGCTTACGTCGCCGTCGCCGGGGGGATTGAAGTCCCCGATTACCTGGGAAGCAAATCGACCTTTGCCGCGGGAGGGTTCGGGGGGTTCCAGGGGAGGGCCCTCAAGGTCGGAGATGTGCTGCAGGTCGGCGAAAACGAGAAGGAGAGAGCCGGACTGGTGGGAAGGAAGGTCGTCGAAGACGTCATCCCCAAGTTCAGTCAGACCCTGGAAGTCGAGGTCACAGTGGGACCGCAGGCGGCCCCCGACTTCATCAAACAGGAGGACCTCCTTGCTTTCTTCTCTGAGGTCCACAAGGTCGACAGGAACGCGAACAGGCTCGGCTACAGACTGACCCCTCGCCAGTGGAAATGGGCCAGGTCCGACGGCGGCGTGGCCGGGAAGCACCCCTCGAACATCATCGACAACGGCTACACTGTCGGTTCGGTCAACGTCAGCGGCGACCAGCCCATCATCTTGATGAGGGATGGCCCGTCGGCGGGAGGGTTCGTATGTTTGTGCTGCGTTGTGACCGGCTCACTGTGGAAGGTGGGGCAGGCCGCCCCGGGGCGGGACCAGCTCAAGTTCAAGAAAGTCTCCTATGACGAGGCCATCGAGCTGCGCAGAAAGCTCGAAAAGAACCTGGAGACAGGAGTGAAATAGGGAGATGGCTTCGACCGAGGTTGTCGCCCCGACGGCCGGACTCGTCGTGCAAGTCAACGTGACCGAGGGTCAGTCCGTCCAGGCCGGGGAGGCGGTCGTGGTCGTCCAGTCGATGAAGACCGAGATATCGGTCACCGCAGACGTCGCGGGGAAGGTCAGCAAGATTCACGTCAAGAAGGACGACGAAGTGAACATCGGCCAGGTCCTCGCCGAGATCGAATCGTAGAGTCAGCTCCAGCCATGTTCTCGAAGGTCCTCGTCGCCAACCGGGGCGAGGTCGCCGTCAGGATTTTCAGAACATGCAAACGCCTCGGGGTCAAGACCGTCGCAATCTACTCCGACGCTGACGCCGAAGCCGTGCACGTGAAGAAGGCGGACGAATCGATCAGGGTCGGGAAGTCTCCACCCCTCGAAAGCTATCTCTCCATCGTGAACATCTGCGACGCCATCGGCAAGGTGGGTGCGGACGCAGTCCATCCGGGATACGGTTTCCTCTCTGAGTTCCATCAGTTCGCAGAGGCCGTCGAGAAGGCGGGAGCGAAATGGGTCGGTCCGAGGCCTGAGGTCATGGCAAGGGTCGAGTCCAAAACCTACTCGAGGAGCATAGCAAAGCAAAACGGAATTCCGACCGTCCCCGGGGCCTACGAGCCCCTGAAGGAACCCGCCGACCTGGTGAAACTCTTCGAGCAGTATGGGCCTGTGCTGATCAAGCCGGACGCGGGCGGAGGGGGGAAAGGGACGAGGAAGTTGACCGAACCAGGCAAAGCGGCCGAGTACCTGGAGGCCGCCTCAAGAGAATCGAAGCTGTACTTCGGCGACGGGAGGGTCTACGCGGAAAAGTTACTCGACAGGCCCAGGCACGTCGAGGTCCAGATTCTGGCTGACACCGACGGGAAGGTCCTGCATCTCTTCGAGAGAGAGTGTTCCCTGCAGCGAAGGTTCCAGAAGGTCGTCGAAGAGACTCCTTCGCCCGCACTCGGTGACAAGCAGCGTGCCGACCTTCTTAGGATAGCGGTGGAGATGGCAAGGGTGACGGGATACAGCAACGCGGGGACCTTCGAATTCCTGCTCGAAGAATCGAGTGGGAACCTGTACTTTCTTGAGATAAACAAGAGGCTGCAGGTCGAGCACCCGGTCACCGAGATGACGACTGGGATTGACATCGTCGAGCAGCAGCTCAGGATAAGCAGCGGCGAGGGCCTTCAGATAGACCAGAATGGCGTTACACACAAAGGAAGCTCCATCGAAGCGCGGGTGTACGCCGAAGACCCCAGAACATTCCTGCCATCGCCGGGAACAGTGACTGCAGTTCAGATTCCCTCAGGCGACGGAGTCAGGGTCGACCATGCGCTCGAGGCAGGGACGAAGGTCCCGTTTTACTATGACCCGCTCATCGCGAAACTGATTACCTGGGGAGGGTCAAGGCGGGAAGCCATCGACGTGATGAAGGATTCACTCTCAAAGTTCGTCGTGGAGGGGGTCAAGACATCGCTCCCTCTGCAAAGGGTGATTTTCAACAACCAGGATTTTCTCGAGGGCAAGTTCGACACAACATATCTGGACCGCAATCTTACTGAACTTCAGGCTCAGGTCAAAGACTAGCCGCCCGCCAAGGCTTATAGACCAAAGAGCGTGTCGCGGACACGTGGCAGGGGACGAAGGAAAGAGACGAGCTCTGAAGAACTTCATCGAAGCCTTCAACACCGGGAACATGAACCTGTTGGACGGAGTCATAACGGACGAGACCACCTACACCTTCCTGGGGACGACGGACTTCGCCGGAGTCAACGATGCACGAAAGACGATCGACGAGTTGGGCAGACGTGCGTTCCCTGAAGGGATCAAGTTCGACATCAAGCAGATCATTGTGGACGGGAACTTCGGTTGCGTCAGATGGGAGGACCTAGCGACGAACAAGGGACGCAAATACCACAACTACGGAGTCTTTTTCGCTGAGTTCGACGGAGACTCCATCAAGAGAATCTGGGAATACATCGACTACGAACGGTTCAAGGCCTTCCT
>DATDGE010000247.1:0-2452 GCA_036522255.1 Nitrososphaerales archaeon
GGGGCCAGAAGGTGGAACCGATTGCCTTTGGCCTGTCGGCAGTCATCGTCGACATCGTCGCCCCCGAAGAAGAGGGGGTCATCGACAATATCGAAGACATCGTCTCCAAGGCTCCGCTCGTGGGACAGTACGAGCTCATCGGCGTCAGCAGGATGTCCAGCAGGCTGCCTCCCCAGTAGAGCGCCGGCGACTGGCGCAGAGATGGCGGAGGACTTGGATCTCCACTCGGGATTCTGCTAGGTTGGGGAACAGGAAGGAAATCCAAAGGCGAAAAGGCGTAAATCTCGCCTATTGCCATTTCAAATGGTGAGGGAGCGATCACGAAGATGTTGCAGAATGCTTCAAATCGATACATTCTGATTTTAGGCTTGGCATTACCGGCTTTGTTCACCGGTTATGACTTTCTGATAATAGCGCTTGGCTATTCAGGCTTAACGGCTTTGCTTCCAAATTTTGTCTGGTTATGGATAACGCTTCTAGCTTGGTCTGCTCTTATCGGATTCTCTGCTTTTCTCGTTCAGAAATTCCTAAAACGAAAAGCATGGGTTCACATAGCAGTAATCTTCGACGCATGGATTGTAACTGCGTTTCTCTTCTTTTTTGTGTTGCTTCTCGGGTAGCCGCGTGAGCCGTTCCTGAATCTCCACTCGGTATACCTTTTATACCCCAGGAAGCCCTCCACAATTTGCCGCTTTTACGTGATGTGGACCTAGTGAGATGCCCCTTAAGATTCGCCGCGTTCGAATGGATCAAGGAGAAAAAGAGCGCAACCGACGACGACCTCCTCGAAGCCCTGAACAAAAACGGGAGCAAGTGCTCTCCCAACGAGCTTGACAAGCTCCTGATGCAGCTTGAGATACTCGGCCTGATCACAATCAGATGGGTTTCAAAGGACAAAAGAAGGATCGAATTCCAAGAGAAGCCCACCGAAGATGCGCGGCTGCCGCGCATAAGCGAGTGACCGAACCGATAAATCGAACGGGCTTTGGGCGGTCGCAATCATGGGCGTTGACTTCGGGGACTCGATACCCAGAGAAAAGATACAACTCGAGGACATCTCCGGCTGGTCGCTCGCCGTCGACGGGTATAACACGCTGTATCAATTCCTGGCAATCATCCGTGGAGTCGACGGAGGCCACCTGAAAGACTCCAAAGGTAGGGTCACCTCTCACATCTCAGGCCTGTTCTACAGGAACATCAACCTCCTCGAACTCGGAATGAAGCTCGTCTATGTCTTCGACGGAAAACCTCCCGAGATGAAGGCCCAGGAAATCCAACGTCGTGCTGCCCAGCGACGGGAGGCTAAAGACCAGTATCTGCGGGCCCTGCAGGCTGGAGACCTGGTCCAAGCCAGGAAATTTGCCGAAGCCTCCACGGTGCTGAGGAGGGACATGGTTTCGGACGCCAAAGAACTTCTGGAAGCCATGGGGATCCCGTGGGTAGACGCACCTTCGGAAGGAGAGGCGCAGGCCACAAGGATGGCAATCGAAGGCACAGTAAGTGCAGTCGCCTCGCAGGACCACGACTCGCTCGTCTTCGGGGCACCCATCCTGGTCAGGAACGTCACCATATCCGGCAAGCGGCGGCTGCCGAGCAAAGGAATAGTCATCAATGTCCAACCTGAGAGAATCAGCCTTTCGTCGGTCCTCTCGGCTACGGGGCTCACCCGCGAGCAGCTGGTAGATTTCGCAATCCTTCTCGGCACCGACTTCAACCCAGACGGATTCGAAGGAGTCGGCCCAGCCACCGCGATGAAATATCTGAAGAAATACGGCCGCCTCGAAGAAATCAAGGAACTGAAGGATGAGCTGCAAACCATCGAAGATCAGCGGATTCGCGACCTTTACCTTAACGCTCCCTCGATTCCTGGCGTCAAGCCCACCTGGGGTTCAATGAACAGGGAAAGGCTCATCTCGTTTCTTGTTGACGAACATTCTTTCTCCCGTCAAAGGGTCGAAGCAGCCATGGCAAGGATCAGCTCGACCAAGCCTGTCCAGTCTGAAACCCTGGAGAAGTGGTTTGGGTGAAAACCCAAGTGCTTCCAGGTCTACACGAGATTGAGAAAGCCGAGGAGAGGATTCGCAAATACATCCCCCCGACCCCCCTCGAATACTCGAAGGGGATATCGAGGCTGCTTGGAAGGGAGACCTACCTAAAGCTCGAAGTCTTCCAGCCGATTCGGGTGTTCAAGATTCGTGGTGCGCTAAACAAGCTACTGTCTATGCCAGACTCGGACCTCAGAAAGGGGATCATCACAGCCTCTTCGGGGAACCACGGCCTTGCAATAGCCTATGCTTCAAAACTCTTCGGAACCAAAGCCTCAATCTGCGTCCCCGAGAATGCCAACCCCCAGAAGGTTAGGGCAATCGAGGAGCAAGGAGCCGAGGTCATCCGCCGCGGGTCGGGGTACGACCAGGCCTACGAAGGCGCCCTCGAAATCGCTGGCAAGAGA
>DATDGE010000248.1:0-7163 GCA_036522255.1 Nitrososphaerales archaeon
CTCTCAGCAGGTCCGAGCTTGACGAGGCGAAGAGGAAGCTCGCAGCCCTTTCCAGTGAAGTGAAATCAGAAAAGGACAGAGGGAGCCTTCTCGCAGCCGCAGGAATCTACGCAAGCATGGCAAAAGGGAAGGAGGGGACGATGCAGACCTGGGAGCCTGATAAGGTCGAAAGGGCGGCAAAGTCTATCACGCTGAGTCAAATGGCCGACGAGTTCGATACAGGCTACGCTGAAACCCTGGTGAGCTACTCAAAGCTCAGACAGAATAGCCTGCAACCGTCAACGTATACAGAAGTATCCAAGTAAACAGGAAGACCATCACGAAACCCCCGATTCCGGTGGTGTACACTTTGCCCTGCGATTTGTTATCCAGGCCTTTATACCAAGTGAACCGGGCAACGTAGTACGAGGCGAGGTACACGGCTATGCCGATGGTAAGCCCCGTCGTGTAGTCGGCGGAGACGAATGTCTGGGCGGTGAAGCCTGCAACGGCAGCGAGGCCGATCCGGAGCCAGTATAGCTTATCAAATCCCGGCAACGGCTGGGGTCTCATGGCCGAATTATCGGGCTTTGAAGTCTTGGTGTTGGTCAGAGAAATCGATTTGGCGCTTCGCGGAACCTACGTTAATAACATTTATTCGATTGGAGAGTCCCAACTAATCCGTTTTCGGAAACCGCCGGGCGAGGATGTGTGGCTCGTAGTGTCTCCCAGGCGGGGTGTTTGGGTATCCGGGAATGTGTCGGAGAGGGCTCAGACCACCGAATTCACGTCGAGATTGCGGGCGGAGCTGGAGCGGGCAAAGTTCAGCCGGGCGACCCAGGGGGACCTGGACCGGGTGTTCGAAATTGATTTCGAGAAGGAGGACGGTCGGAAGATGATTGTAGAGTTGATGCCGCCTGGGAACATCATCGTCACTGATGCGAGCGGAAAGGTCCTTCTGGTAATGAGAGAGGTTCGTTCGGCGGCGAGGCGCGTGCTCCGCGGCATCGAGTATCACCCTCCCCTCCAGAAGAGGCAGAGCCCGCTGGAGGTCCAAACAGAGGACGTACGCAAAATGGTTCGCACCGAAACGACCTTGGGCAAGGCGATCGGAAAACACGTTGGAATGCCCAGGAAATACGTCGCTGAAGTTCTGCGGAGATCGTCCCTGACAGAGGAGACCCCATCTGCAATGCTGCAAAACAGGGAGGCGGAAGTAGTCGATGCGCTCCAGGGAATCATCAACGAGGCACGCGAAGGCCCCAGCCCCTGCATCTGCGAGACTCCCACAGGAGACGACATATTCGTAATCCCGCCTCGGGGACTCAAAGTGAAGGAGGCTGGGAAAAGCGTCTCCGAGCTCTGCGACAGAATGTTCCTTCAAGACATCATGGTCGATGCGGCGACGCCTGCTCCTGAAGAGGGTAAGCGGAAAGAGCTGGAGATAACGATATCAAAACTGAGGAAAGACGTTGAGACATACTCGGCCGAGGCCTTGAAGCTTAGGTTGGCCGCAAAGTCGGCGGCGGGCGAGTCAGTTGGGAAGGCTCTGCAGATTCTCCTTGACTCGGGCGTCAGCTCTAACAGGGAGTTGACTTCCTCCGCTTCCGTCGCCTCACTTCTCTTCGACCGTGCCAAGCAGCTCGAGGAAAAGGCTGCGGAGGCGGGCAAAGCCGCTGTCAAGCTGACCCGAAAGGTACCAGTGGCAAAGGAATCACGGAGTACCAAGCCCCTTGCGAAAAGGAAGCTAGCATGGTTTGAGAAATTCAGGTGGTTTGTCACCAGCGAGGGTAGAATGGCCGTGGGGGGCAGGGACGCACAGACCAATTCTACACTGATCAACAGACACATGGAAGACAACGACGTCGCATACCACGCCGACCTTTTTGGGTCTCCGTTCTTCATCCTCAAAGAAGGGGTGGAGCAGACTGAAACGGAGATCAGGCAGGTTGCTCAGGCAACTGCGGCTTTCAGCAGCGCCTGGAAGACGGGGCTCGGGTCGGCCGACGCCTACTGGGTCACCCCCGGACAGGTCAGCACTGCAGCCCCAAGCGGTGAATACCTTCCACGGGGCAGCTTCGCCATCAAGGGTAAGAAGAACTTCGTAACGAAGAATATTGTTGAGATTGCTCTGGGCCTGGACGCCGCGGAGAGGATAGTGGCAGGACCCGAGGACGCGATAAAGACACAATGCGCGCGATACCTAGTCTTGAAGCCTCACAGGGAAAAGAGTTCGGACACTGCGAAGAGGGTTCTGAACGACCTCACCAACATGTCCGCGGGTACGAGCCTGCCCCTAACGGTTGACGATGTCCTAAGAGCTCTGCCATCGGGGGGTGGGAAGGTTGTCCGCAGGGTCGGAGGGGCAAGTCCATCAACCTGAGCGCGGGCTGCACTATATGCACTCCGCGACGATTTCCGCGACGTCCCTGACTCCCATCTCGGTCTTCGTGGCCTTGGTCGAGTCGTCGAACATTGAAAGACAGAAAGGACATTCGGTCGCAATCTCCTTCGCCTCTGTCTTGGCAGCCTCCTCGGTCCGAATCGCCGCCATCGACCGCTGCTGAGGGACCTTGAACCAGTAGTTGGACCCGCCTGCGCCGCAGCAGAAGGTCTTCTCCTTCTTCCTTCCCATCTCCCTCACTTCAGCCACCGATGCGTCAAGCGCCCGGCGAGGTTCGTCAAAGATGTTGTTGTACCTCGCGGCGTAGCAGGCGTCGTGGAGTGTCACGGAGATCTTCTGGACCTTGTCCTTCGGGATCTGGATTTTTCCTTGGCTTATCAGGTCCGAAATGAGTTGGGTGTGGTACACCACCTCGTAGCTCCCGCCGAATCCCGGATACTCGTTCTTCAGAGCGTTGAAGCAGTGCGGGCATGCCGCGATTATCTTCTTGACGCCGTAAGCATTGAGCCTTCCGATGTTGTCGTAGGCGAGTTCTTGGTACCTTCCTTCTTCGCCCAGGCGCCTTGCCGGGTCCCCGGTGCACTGCTCTTCGTTCGCCATTATCGCAAATGAGATTCCCGCATGCTTCAGTATTTTCGCCATCGCCGCTGCGACCTTCTGGGCCCTTTGGTCAAACGATGAGATGCAACCAACCCAGTAAACGTAATCGGCCCCTGGGTTCGACGAGACAGTGTCGACTCCCAAGCCGCGAGCCCATTCTCCTCGTGTCGCGTTCTTCAGCCCGTAGGGGTTATGGCTCTGGGCCAGGTTCTCTAGCATTGCTGATTTCTCCCGGTCGACTTTCCCCTTTGCCACCAGGTCCCGCCGCAGATCATAGATAATGTCAAGGTGTTTGACGCCTACGGGACAGCTAGCAACGCAGGCCCCACAAGATGTGCAAGACCATAGTTCTTCTTCACCGACTGTCGAGAACGGGTCATCGGAGGCGCCGGCGAGCTGTGACAACAGACTGAGTTTCCTGACGAGGACCCTTGGTGATAGGGGACGCCCAGCTGCTGTCGCAGGACAGGCAGCTTCGCAGGCGCCAATCTCGACGCAAGAATCGAAAGAAAGCTCCTGTGAAGGTTTGAATTCAGATAATCTTCCAACGCCTGCACGAATCTGTGAAGGGTCGGTCTTCCCTGAAACGACGTCGGCGAGGCTGAACGGAGTGCTGATGGACGCGAGCGGCTTGTCAAAGTACCCGATGAGGTTTACGCTGGGCATGCTGTAGTAGACCACAACGAGGCCGTTCCTGAGTATGCCGATGATCCCACCCACCAGTGCCAAACTAGGCAACCAGAGGAGGATGAGCTCCGAGGCGGTGAGAGCAATGGCGAGCATCAGTATGACCTGCAAGTAGGTGGAGGCCGTGGTGAACGACTTGCCTGTCTTCAGCTCGGCTTCTGTTTTCTTGCTTTGAACAAACCGCTGCACCCTCCAGGCGAACGCTGCCGCGAGGCCAGCAACAAGCGGGATAGAGACTATCAAGATCGCCGTCCTCAGGAAGGGCACGTAGTCAATTGCGGGGTCAAGGAGCGAGATCGCGATGGTGAGTCCTACGCCGAGTGCGATGGAAAGGTGCATCAGGAAAACCGCGTCACCAGCCGTAAGTCGCCGAGCCTCATCCTTGGTCAGGCCCAGGAGCCTGCGCGGGTTCAGGCTGACTGAGCTCCGGCTAGCATGCAAGAAGATGCTGATGATGATCGCAGTCACGCTAGCGAGAGAGATTGTGTAGACCGCAAGGTAACCAGGGTCTAGCCCTGTCATGTTTCATCCGACAGCCATGACCGTTTATAGCCGTTAGCGATGCGAAGCAACTTCCGTGTTCAGCCTCGGCTCGCCAGAGCCTTGCGGATCGCAGGGACGATCTGGTAGAGGTCCCCAACTATCCCGTAGTCCGATGATTGGAATATCGGAGCGTCCTTGTCCGTGTTGATGGCCGCCACTATCTTGGAATCTTTCATGCCCGCCACGTGCTGCAGTTGGCCAGATATCCCGACCGCAAGATAGAGGTCAGGTTTCACCGTCACTCCTGTCAGCCCGATGTGGTGCTCTTCCGGGAGCCACCCCAGGTCCGATGAGAGAGGCCTTGAGCATCCCAGCGCGCCGCGCATCTCCATGGCAAGTTCTTCGAGCATTGCAAGGTCTTCCTTCTTCTTGATACCCCGGCCGGCGGACACGATTACCTTCGCCGACTTCAGGTCGACCGAACCTGCCGCCTTCTTTTCTCTGCTGAGGACTCTGACCTGACCGTCTATCTGGCCTACGTCCAGTTCTCTTGTTTCCTTGGGAATCGACCCCGACCTTGGGTAGGCCCCGACCTTGACAGTGGCAATCGAAGGGAGGGGACACGCGACCTTTGCGACGACCTTCCCCGCGTACACGTTACGTTCGGCAAAGAGGTTCTGGCCGTCGCTGCTTAATTTGAAGGCCTCAGAGAGGCAGCCGACCTGCATCTTCGCAGCCAGCCTTGAAGCGACCTCCCTTCCGTTCCGCGTCGCCCCGATCAGTATGGCGGCCGGACGCAGTTCCTTGGCCGCCCTGAAGATTGCTTCGGCGGCGACCTGAGGCTCGGGCGCGGAGGAGAGAGGCCCTTTCAATATGAGCTTGTCTCCGGGAGAGTGCGTTCCGTTCCTCGCTTGGCCCAGGTCAATCACCGAGGGCCCCGCGGGCGCAGCCATTGATAGGTCGAGGGCCGCGGAAGCGACTTCATCTGAAACCCCCTCGTTCTCTGAGTACACCCATAGGGACTGGCTCACTTCGGGAGGACTCCTTCTTTCATGAGGGCCTCAACTAGTTTGGCGGCTGACTGGTCCGGGCTACCTTCAATCATGACGTGCTTTCTGGCGGACGATTGGGCTGCCATCGAGACTAAAGAGGACTGCTTGCGGGTGCCCAGCTGCACCAGTTGTTCCCCGTTCAGTTCCTCCACTTTTTTCTTGGAGGACTGCATTATCTGTATGAGTGTGGGATATCTTGGCTCATTGATTTCGCTCACCACTGAGGTGACGAATGGGAGCGAGGTTTCGACCAACTCCAATGTGTCTTCCAGAGAACGCTCCACCTTGGCGGACCTACCGTCAACCTCGATCTTCCTCGCATACCCTACATAGGGAAGGCCCAGAAGTTCCCCGAGCATGGGAGGCACCTGGCCGTCGTACGTGTCAGAGGAGCCTTCAGAGCACATGACTACGTCGTAGGGTCCAGTCGTCGTTATCGCGGCGGCGAGTAGCTCCGCCGTGCGGAGTGTGTCGGTCGCGAGGAGGTCCGCGGAAACGATGACCCCTTTGTCCGCGCCCATGGCCAGGGCCTCCTTGAGTGTCTTCCTGGCGTCGGGCCCCCCAACGGTGAATGCGACTACTTCTCCTGATTTTGCAGACCTGAGGCGCAAGGCCTCTTCGACCGCGTTCTTGTCGAAGGTGCTCATCTTGCCCGCTGCCCCATCGAGCTGGGGCTTCCCACTGGAGTCGATCCTGAGCTCGGTCTCGTCAATCGCGTGCTTGACGCAGACCGCGAACCTCACGAAGTCCTCGCCAGCTCTCTTTTCGCAATGAGCATTCGGAGCACCTCGGATGTCCCCTCCCCGATGGTCAATAGGCGTGCGTCGCGCCAGTGTCTGTGAACTTCGTCCGAGGTGTATCCGTAGCCACCATGGACCTGAATCGCTTCATCGCAGACCCTAAGGGACATCTCCGTCGCGAAGACCTTCGCCTGGGAGGCTTCCGATGAAAAATCTCCACCAGATTCCTTGACCGATGACGCGTAAAAATACAAGAGACGCCCGGCGTTGATCTCTATCCTCATGTCAGCTATCTTCTCCCTCACCAGTTGGAAATCGGAAATCGATTTCCCAAATGCGCGCCTTTGCTTTGCGTATCGGAGGGTTTCGTCGTACGCCAATTGGGCGATTCCAACGTTCAAGGCGGCCACCACTATTCTTGCGCCGTGAAGGATCTCCTTGGCGTAGTCCGCCCCTTTCCCTTCCTCACCCACGAGATTCCCGGCAGGAACCCGGCAATCTGAGAAGACGACCTCCGAAGTCCTTGATCCCCTCATGCCCAGCTTCTTCAGGTCTTCGCCGAATTTCATCCCGCGGTTGGGGGATTCTACAAGGAAGCAGGAAGGGCCCTTCGATGTCTTGGCGAAGACGAGATACAGATCCGCTTCGCCTGCGTTTGTGATGAACATCTTGGACCCTGTTATGGAGTACTCGCTCCCTTTCCGCTCCGCGACGGTGGCCATGGTCCCTGCGTCCGACCCCGAGGCCGGCTCCGTTAGCGCGAACGACGCGAGGGATTTTCCTGAGAGCAGGTCCGGGAGGAAATTCTTCCTCTGGCCCTCGTTCCCGTACCGATAGAGCCCCTCCGACACAGCGTTGTGGATCTCCAAACTAAGGGCGATGGAGGCGTCTGCTGTGCCAAGCAGCTCTATGGCATTCGCGTAGACTGAGAAGGGAAGCCCGAGCCCCCCGTACTCGGAGGGGAAGGGAATCTGGCAGAGCCCATGCTGGAGCAGTGCTTTCCTGGGACCCTTGATCGTTAGTTCGCCGCTGTCGAACTTGGATGAATTCGGGAGGATTTCCTTCTCCATGAATGAACTTAGGGATGACAGGACCTCGGAGTATTCATCGTGCTTCTGAGGGTGGAACACCTTGATCAGCCGCCTGTGTTCGGGGCTGTATATCGCCAAGGGATGGAACTTGAACTTCGCAGATTCAGGAGGAATTTAATGGTTCTCG
>DATDGE010000249.1:0-3448 GCA_036522255.1 Nitrososphaerales archaeon
CCTCGAGGCGTCGGGATCAACGGCATGATTCAAATCGAAGGGAAGAAAATGAGCAAGACCAAAGGAAACTTCGTGACATGGAGGGCCGCCCTAGAGAAATACGGGCCCGACGGCTTCAGGCTTGCACTGGCGCTGACCGCCGACGGGATGGACGACGCGGACTGGAGGGACAGGGCGGCAGAGGACGCGAAGTCGAAGGTCGAGTCAATAATCCCATTCGTGAAGAAGACCCTGAAATCAGCCTCGAACCGTGAGGAGAATCAGCTGGACTCGTGGCTCGTCTCGTCTGTCCATAGGAGGATAACCACTACCACAGAAGCGATGGAGGAGATGAAGATGCGGCGCGCGTCGGCGACAACCTTCCTCGACACCTGGAACGACATCAGGTACTACATCCATCGGACCAGAGCCCCGAGGAAACAGACCCTCGTCGACGTGTTCGGCGCCTGGGTCAGGATGATGTCTCCGTTCGCCCCTTTCATGGCCGAAGACCTCAACCACGAACTGGGAGGGAAGGGCCTGGTCTCTCAGGCAGACTGGCCCTCACCCAAAGACTTCCCCCTGGACGAGGAGGCGGAGCTTGCGGAAGCCATAGTCAACAAGGTGATTGAAGATGCACGCAACGTCCTGAAGGTGGTCAAGGGCCCGAGGTCAAAGCTCAACGTCTACGTCTGCTCGGACGCGGCGAGGACATACTTCGTAGAGCTCGCGACCGCCAAGATGAAAAAGGAAAACGTCGGCCAGGTGGTGAAGAAGTTCTCCGCCCTGAAGATTCAGCCGGACCGGGTCTTCAAGCTGACCTTCGAGATAGGAGAGGAGATGCTGCACAAGCTCGTCTCCCACAAGAGCTTCGACGAGTTCAGCTCGCTCTCTGATGCCTCGGATTACATGTCAAAGGAACTGGGAATCAAAGTTATCGTCCAGAAGGCTGGGGCCAAGGGAATCCGAGACCCAGCCAACAAGGCCAAGGATGCTCTCCCGACCAAACCAGCCTTTTTGCTCGAGTAAGGACAAACAGAAATTCGGGATCACATTTCCTGACTGCAGAAGAAAATGAACGGGCAGGTGGAGAATTGACCTACCCGCCAATCCTGAATAAGGTTGTGCCACAGACGGGGCAGCGGCCCTTCATGGCCTTGCGCCCGTTCTTCATGGTGATGGCCTGTGGGTTCTGCATTTCTCGCTTCGTCTTGCACTTGACACAGTATGCTGTTGTCGTTTCTGGTCTCCTCGCCACTCTATTCTCTTCATCTGCTATAAACTACTACTTTCGAACACCGAACGAAATCTGACACAGCCCTCAGGGTTCAAATACGTCGGCAGAATCGGCGGCACATTCCATGGCGCCGGACGAAACCCCTCTTTCAAAAGAAGCCAAAGCAAGAATGTCAGACGAATTCTCCGACTACACTCTCTACGACAGGCTGTCCAAGACCGTCAAAGAAGGCAGTCTCTTCGGGGAGGTCCTCAAACAATTGTCTGCCACGGAGCATGGACACTCTGAATTTTGGAGAAAATATGTACCCGGGGAGGAGCCGCGAGTATCGAAACTGAAGCTCTACTGGGTCCTTTTCCTTCGAAGGCTCTTTGGCCTCTCATTCGCGGCAAGGTATCTGGACAGGCACGAGGGCAACGTCGTGAAAGAGTACGAGTCTCTCGCCCACTTGATTCCTCCTTCGGACAAGAGTGCCTTCGACCAAATGGTCGCCGACGAGAAGGAGCACGAAAACGCGTTCGCCCAGAAAATCGAAAGCACAGCCGTCAGCTACATCTCCTTCGTAGTCCTCGGTCTGGCCGATGCCCTGGTCGAAATCTCAGGAATACACGCTGGGTCCCTTGGGTTCTATGACCGGACCGAGATAGCAGGGCTCGCCGGAGTGATCGCCGGAGCAGCGGCATCAATGGCAATGGCCTCGGCCGCATTCGCTCAGGCTAAGCAGGGGTTCAAGGGCTCCGCCCGTCTGAGCGCCGCCTACACGGGTGTCTCGTACTTCATCACGGCCATCGTTCTCGCCACACCATATTTCCTGACTACCAACATGATCTACGCCCTTACGTCATCTTTGTCCCTGGCAGTGCTTATTCTAGTATTGACGACCTACTATAGCACGGTGATCAATTCGAGGCCTTTCCTGAGAGACTTCCTCGAAATCCTCGCGATACTTTTCGGAGCGACCATAATTCTCTACGCCTTTGGCTCACTCGTGCGCGTCGAGCTGCCGGGCATCAAGGTTTCATAGAAAGTCAAGAGAAGCGTCACACTAGGAAGGGCTGAAGTACTCAAAGTAATGGAATTTCTGCGGGCCCGGTGGGATTTGAACCCACGACCTACAGCTCACTTCGCGTGAGTATAGAAGGCTGCCACGCTATCCGTACTTCGCTCACGTTATGGATCTGCGCTACGGGCCCGAGTGCCGTCGCCCCGAGGTTTCGACATAAGGCTTTCCCGCTCAATCGCCCTGATTTTGCCAGTTGAGAGATGAAGAAATCGAAGGTTTTATCCTGCCAGAGCCGAATCGGGCGCCCTTGGCCTCAACCCAGCAGCGGCTCTTTGGAACCAACGGGGTAAGGTTCGTCCCGGGCGTCTCCAACGACCTCGACTTCGCCATCAACCTTGGGGAGGCGATCGGCACATTCTTCGGGAGCGGCGAAATCCTGGTGGGCCAGGACGGGCGCATTTCAAGTCCCGCTCTTTCGAATGCCGCAGTCTCAGGCCTGATGAGCTCAGGTCTGGACGTAGCCGAGGCCGGGCTTGTCCCGACCCCCGCACTCCAATATTGCGTAAAGACAATGGGATTCAAAGGAGGGGTGATGGTGACCGCCTCGCACAATCCTCCTCAGTACAACGGCCTCAAGGTCTCAGGTTCGGATGGCGTTGAAATCCCCCGCCTCGACGAGCAGCGGGTCGAGAAGATCTACTTCGAACGGTCGCAGAACAAGGCGGACTGGAAGACAGTCGGGGTGGCAAGGCAGGAGCCATCGGTGGTCAGGAATTATCTGAAAGGGATCCTCTCCAGGGTCAACGCCAAGGTCATCGCTCAAAGGAAGTTCGTCATTGTCATGGACATCGGGAACGGGGCCCAGTCGGGGGCTGCGCCGTACCTCGTCGAGTCATTGGGATGCAAGGTCATTACACTAAACTCCGTTGTGGACGGGACCTTCCCCGGAAGGGGACCTGAGCCGACTCCCGACACACTGAAGGACCTCTCAGCTGCTGTGAAGTCGGTTGGCGCGGACCTGGGCGTCGCCTATGACGGGGACGGGGACAGGTCGATGTTCTGCGACGAGGATGGCAGGGTCCTTTGGGGAGACCAGAGCGGCTGCCTCCTGGCCGATTTCGTGCTGGAAAAACATCCGGGAGGGACCATCGTCACGTCCATCGCTTCGAGCCAAGCCATCGAGACTGTCACCAAGAGGCATGGGGCAAAGGTCCTGAGGACCAGGGTAG
>DATDGE010000250.1:0-4276 GCA_036522255.1 Nitrososphaerales archaeon
GACTGTACCTTCGCCATCTATGATTCCTGCGAGATATGCATGATCGGTATCTGCAAGCAATTTGGCAAGCATCGTCTTCTTCCATGTTTGCATCTAGTTTCTACAACCTAGCGCCTTCAGAGAGTTTAAGCGAAACTCGGAATTCTATACTTCGCAATGGGGAGTTGCCTGAAAGAAATCAACGAGGTGTAGCTTCGCCATCTGATTCCATTCGGCCTACTTCGAGATGACGGCCTTGGCCTTCCTCTTGGCTACGGGGACCGCCGGCAACCTGGCGGAACCCTTCTCCTCAACAAGGGCCCACGCGTCGTCGAGCTTCAGGATCCCCTCGCTCATACCCATCAAAAGCCAGAGGCGTCCGTCCTTCCTCTCGTAGGGATATACGACGCTCGTGTAGAAATTGTACCCCCTCCCCCAGGAGAAGAAAGCCACCAGGGCCATCTGCTTCTCCGTCAGGTACCTTGCCAGCTGGGTAACTCTCGAAACCGTCTCGCCGACCTTCTTGTCTGTGTCTGGAGCGAGCTGATAGACTTCTTTGAACTTGTACTCTGAAACTCTTTCCAGACGCACGAACCCGTCCTTCTCCACTTCGATCCGCTTTGTCCTGTCGAAGGGCTCGACCTCCTCTCCTTCCTGCTTGTCGTAAGTCTGACTAAGCGGGATCTCGATGAATTTGCCTTCAAACTCCAGTTCGTATTTGAGGAAATATCTCTTCTCCGTCTTGACAGTAATCGGAAAGTCTCCTTTGTACCTGATGAACTTCTTTGCTTCCTCGGGAGATACCTCCTGCATGTCAAGCCTCTCTCCGCCGGGGCCCTCCTTGTACCTGTAGATCCTCGGAACTTCTCTGCTGACGACCTCCTTTCCCGTCTTCTTGTCTAGCTTGGTCACCCTCACCGGCTGGAGGTCCCCGTGGGCCTTTGCAGCTCTCAGATGGTACTCCACGGCCCCCAGGCCCAGGGTCGGGATGTCCAGGCTGAGGACCCCTCGCCACGAGGCTTTTGAGACCGCCGCGCTGTCTGCCTGCTTTTCAACCTCAGAGAAGATGTCTCCCTTGGGCAATTTCTATCCAAAACCCGCCTGTAAGTTAATTAACGTTATTCCGCTAAAACCGGAACTCGGACTAGCCCTACTTCAGAGAGCGCGCATCCGGTTGCCCTTCGGGTTGTGTTCCACTTCTGCCATCTTCAGGGCCTCCATGACCGGAGGCACGTACATGGCAAACCTCCCCCGCAGCCCCTTTTTCAGCCCATACCAGCCGCTGACCGGGTTCTTCGCCGACCTCCCCCAGGCCTCGACGGTCCCCTCCCTGGCAGGCTTCTGTTCGTCGGCGCTCCCGAGCTCCATCCAGTCGCCGTGTTTCTTGAGCATTGCATGGAGGTCGTTCAAACAACGGAGGTCGTAGCTGAGCTGTGTTTTTCCGACCCAGCAGACGAGGGCCGGGGGACTCAGGGTTTCGTCGCGGTATGCCTTGAACTCCGACGTTCCAGGGGGAGTCTTCAGGACCCAGGGGTCCGCTTTGGTTCCCTTGCCTGGCATCTATTTGTCGGCTGAAGGCCGCCTGTTTCTCGTTATAAGCACGACGCGGTTCGATTGAGCCTCAGTTGCTAATTGTAATGCACGACCGCTACATCCGATCCTCCGATGTGGTCCGTGTCTCCAGCATAGGTCGCAGTGATCCCGATGTCGGTTGAAAGCGCTATGGCGAGGGTGGAGTAGGAGACTGAGCAGCTCCCAGATACAAGAGTGCAATCTGCGCTAGGCGAAAAGGTCCCGCTCAAATTTGCTGAAAAATGCACCGTGCCTGTCGGGACGATAGGAGACCCGGCATCATTATCGGTTACAGTCACGGTACAGATCGTTTTCGCCCCTATAGTAATGGCTGCAGGAGCGCATGAAACTGAAACGGTGACAGACCTCGTTACTGCATTCACGCCAGCTGGCGTCGCGGTCCCACCGTAGTGGTCGAGGTCTCCCGCGTAGCCTGCGCCCACTGATATGGCTCCCTCGCTCCCTGGCGATGGAATAAACTTCACCGAACAGGCGCCGGCAGAGAGCGCACACGCATTTCCGGAGCTGAAGGACCCGCCAGTGGAGCTGAAGGACACCTTCCCGGTCGGGGTTATCGAAGTCCCCACACCAGTGGAGTCAGAAACGGTCGCGGTACAGATTGTGGGAACATTGACTGGAACCGTGGACGGGGAGCAAGAGAGCGTCGTGGAGCTTTGTCGTCGATCCACTGTGATCACGATTGACGCCGAACTCGGCCCGTAGTTGGGGTCCCCTGAGTACACTGCCGTAATCGTGGCGCTCCCCTCACTTCCAGCCGGGGGGGTATAGATGACCGAGCACGTCCCAGAGTGGATGGTGCACGTGGGTGGGCTGAAGCTCCCCACACCAGTCGACACGAAGTTGACTCCCCCTGTGGGGGCTTGAGAAGAGGTTCCGGAAGCGTCCGAGACCCCGGCGGTGCAGCTGAGAGGAGTGTTCACCGTCGTCAGGCCGCTCGCACAAGATAGCGATAGAGAGACGGCCCGAGCCCTCACCTGCAAGGTGAAAGGTGTGGCAGATGATGAAGAATGGTCAGGATCCCCACCGTATTTGCCCCCGATTTGTTGGGACGTGGCAGTGTTCCCGAGAGCCGGGGTGTAGTGAACTTGGCACGACGCGCTGTCAGCGGTGAGAGCTGCCAGCGAACATTTGGGCGGACTGAAGCTCCCCGCACCAGAAGTGCTGAAGGTGAAATCACCTTTCGGGACCAGCGGAGTACCAGAGCCGAGCGAATCTTCGACCACGGCTTTACAAGCGACTAAGGATCCGCTCGAGACAATTGAGGGGGCGCATGAGACAGCAGCGCTCGTCGGCCTTGTGACCGCCGTAAGCGCATTGGTCCCTAGCCCGTTGCTTGCGGCGTGGTCTGAGTCGCCGCCATAGACGGCGGGGAGTGAAATCGGTCCCTCCTTACCGGGTGACGGGAAGAAT
This sequence comes from Nitrososphaerales archaeon, assembly GCA_036522255.1. Lineage (GTDB taxonomy): Archaea > Thermoproteota > Nitrososphaeria > Nitrososphaerales > Gagatemarchaeaceae > UBA183. The sequence goes on from DATDGE010000250.1 coordinate 2,983, forward strand.
TCAACGGAGCAAGAGCCTCCTGAGAGAGCACATCCCGATGCGCTGAAGCGCCCCGGAGAATTAACATCGAAATTTACGGCCCCCGACGGCACTGATGTAGTTCCGGCACCCGTATCTGAGACGACGGCGGTGCACACGGTCTTAGAGTTCACGGGCACGGTCTCTGGGGAGCAGTTTACGCTGACGGCGGACGGGCGCTTCGTGACTTGGAGGGCGATACTCGCGGAGCTACGATGATGTCCCGAGTCGCCAGCGTAGGTCGCGGTCAGGGTGTGATTGCCTTCGGCACCAGGTGCAGGGGTGTACAGCGTGTCGCAGACCAATCTACCGGTCGCGGGAAGGCAGGTAATCGCTCCGTACCCCCCGGCTGACCCGGTAGTGAAACCGACCTTGCCGGAGGGAGAGGCCCCGTGGCCAGGGCCCAGAGAGTTGCTGACCGTGGCCGTGCAAACGGAACCTGCATCCACGATTTGAGGAGAAGGAGAGCAGACCAGTCTTACAGAAGTCGCCAGAAGGCCCGACGAAGTGCCAGTAGAGGTTGAGCTAGTAGATGTTGAACCAGTTGTCACAGAGGTAACTGAAGATGAGGTGCCTGTGTTGCTCGTGAGCGAAGAAGTCGTTGAACCTGAACCTCCTGGGTGAGAGAGGACGGCATACACACCTCCCGTCGCAACAACTGAGCCTACTAACAGAAAAGAAACAAGATACATCCACTTCCGCGAACGGCCACCTACTCCCAGTCGGCGTGCCTTATCCTTGGATATCGGCTGAGGTGCTTCCTCATGCTTCATGCTAAACGCTCAATCCTCGAAATACGACATTCTCTCCCTCTTTGGCTTGATGGAGCCGGAATCTGTTTTCAAGCCCACCCGCGACATGGACCATTTTCTCTCTCGGAGTCTTGGCTTGCTAGAACGATATCTTACTTCCTGCCGAAATCAGAAACTAATTCCTTCCGGCTTGTGAAGAATCCAAGTTCGATGATACAGATTCGGGCTCGCTATCATCCATGGTCCTTATGCCGAAAGGAACGTGGGTAAGCTCGATTAGGCCCTAATCTCGCGGCAGACACTAAATAGCCGCCTTCGGGCGCCCCGATGATGGACTCCGAAGCCGGAAACCCACGTCTTAGGCTGTCCAAATGGCTCGCTGTATTTGTCGTCGCCCTTCTGGCGGTCGCGGTCGTACTCGCCCTCGCCTGGGTTGTCCTCCGGTGGTCCATCGCCGAATCCGTCTACTCAGCCAAGGCCGGCCTCGATTGGTTCGGCATCACGTTCTATCACGAATACACCTT
>DATDGE010000251.1:0-9168 GCA_036522255.1 Nitrososphaerales archaeon
AGTCCATCGCACTTCTCTGGCTCACCGATCTCGGTATGCTCCTCGGCGACCAACACGCTCGCCCCTCGCTTTGCCGCTTCTGCTGCAAATGCAAGGCCCGCGATGCTCCCCCCGCCGACCACGAAGTCGAGGGGCTTGGTCATGGCGATGAAACAGCCTGCAAAGCCTTAATCCGTCTCGTAATAACCGTTGGCAAATTTCGGGACATGAAACAGGCAATCGTGGTGAGGTCCGACCTAAAGATGGGCAAGGGGAAGGTGGCTGCCCAGGTCGCGCACGCATCGCTCTCGGCGGCGGAACTGGCACGACAAAGGAAATCTGGATGGTACGAAGGATGGAAGGATGGAGGGCAGGCGAAGATAGTGCTGAAAGTGGAGTCTGAAGAGCTCCTTATGGACCTGTTTCAGAAGGCGAAGACCGCAGGCCTCCCTGCGTCTCTGGTCGAGGACCGGGGACTCACCCAGGTTGAGCCAGGGACTGTCACCTGCCTCGCCATCGGCCCGGGCCCCGAGTCAGCGATTGACGGCGTTACGGGGAAGCTCAAGTTGCTTTGATTCCGGCAGTTGACTCGGAGAGAGCAGTAGGCATCGGCCTCTACGCGACCCTGGGTGCACCCTGCCACGCCAGCGCGAAGTCCTCTGACGAAGATTTCAGGGTCGAGGAATACATCGCTTCCGAGGAGATGAGCTCAGAAGAAAGACCGGGATATTATCCCCTCTACAGGGTACAGAAGCACTCCATTGACACATTGCACATGGCGAGGGAACTGTCGGGGCTCCTCAGGAGCAGGGTGAGCTACGGAGGCCTGAAAGACAAAAGGGCGATAGCGATCCAGTATGTTACCCCCACGAGCAGGAGGTCGCAAAGGCCTCCCGAGGTGGTCACAGACAGGTTCTCCGCGCGATTGGTCGGGTTCGTCCCGAAGCCGATTTCAAGGGGGGCCATCGTTGGAAACAGGTTCGAGGTTACCCTAAGGGGCTGCTGCCCGGAGATTGGGCAGCGGGCCGACGAGGCCCTGCAACTGGCGTCAGAACGGATGATGCCCAACTTCTACGGATTGCAGAGGTTCGGCACATCGGGACCAGGGACACACAGGGTCGGGAAGGCAATGGTGAGAAGAGAATTCGAAGAAGCAGTGAGATTGATTCTTTCTGAAGCGCGACCAGAGGACGATAGCCAGACGCTCGCCGCAAAGGAGGCATTTCGGGCAGACAGATACGGGGAAGGACTCATGCACCTGTCGAGGTCCCAGGACGTCGAATCCATGGTGGCGAAGTCGCTGAACCGAAACCCTGGAGATTGGGTGAAGGCGCTCAGGGCCATCCCTGTCAATCTAAGGAGGCTCTACGTGGAGGCGTACCAGTCATCGATCTTCAACGAAACGATGAGCGAGGCCATCGCAAAGGGGGAGGACATATCAAAGCCGCGGCCTGGGGACAACTGGGCAGAAGTCTCCGAAGACGGAATGGTGACATCACTTGTTCATGGAGTAAAGGAAGCGATGGCTGTGGAGGGCGTCCCGATGGTGCAGCTCGTTGGCTACGGGACCAGAGATTACGGGTCAAGGTTCGATGCATGCATCAATTCGGTGATCGACAGGCAGGATATCGGAGCCAAGGATTTCTACGTGAAGGAGATGCAGGAGGTGTCTGCCGAAGGTGGCTTTAGAAGACCTCACCTGGCAATCAAGGATTCGTCGTGTGATGTCAAAGACGGCACAGCTCTCCTGAAGTTCACCCTTGCCCGGGGTCAGTACGCAACGGTCCTGCTTCGTGAAATAATCAAACCGAGAGACCCAGAATCAGCTGGACTTGCTTAGATTCCAAGAACGCTTATACACCGATTGCCGATGGGCAAATCAGAAAACGAATGTCTCAGGAGGTCTTCGACCTGACCATAATTGGGGCTGGTCCGAGCGGCCTCTTCGCCTCCTTCTATGCGGGACTCAGGCAGATGAAGACCAAGATAATCGATGCGCTCGAAGAGCCCGGCGGACAGGTAGCAGTTCTCTACCCAGAGAAGTACATCTTCGACGTCCCTGGCTATTCGAAGATCCTGGCCAAAGACCTCGTCAAGTGTCTGGTCGAACAGGCGTTCCAGTACAAACCAACAGTCATCCTCGGTGAGCGGGTGGTAGGATTGCGCAAGAGCGACGGTATGTTCGAGCTGGAGACTGACAAGGGGACCGTTCATTACTCGAAGGCCATACTTATCGCAGCAGGGGTGGGGGCGTTCTCGCCCAACAGGCTTGATGCTGCCGGGGCTGCTGACTATGAAGGGAAGGGGGTCTACTACTTCGTCAAGGACAAGAGCATATTCAAGGACAAGAACCTCCTGATTGTCGGAGGAGGGGACTCCGCCGTCGACTGGGCGCTCAACATCAAGGGAACGGCCAAGAAGATCACTCTTGTCCATCGGCGAGACGTCTTCAGGGCGCACGAGGGGAGCGTCGCAGAGCTCATGAAATCGTCAGTCGATATCAAATTGTTTTTCGAAGTGAAAAAAGTGATCGGAGACGGGTCAAAGATTACGAAAGCCGTCGTCTTCGACAACAAGTCCCAGGCGGAGACCACACTCGATGTCGATGCCATCCTTGTCAATATCGGGTTCAGGGCCGACATTGGGCCGATCAAAGACTGGGGACTTCAGATAGACGGGAGGGAGATCCGTGTGAACGGCAAGATGGAGACCAACATACCCGGTGTATTTGTGGCCGGGGACATCGCAGGGCCGCTGGACGGGGTGAAGTTGAACCTCATCGCAACGGGATATGCCCAGGCGGCGCTTGCGGTAAACGTAGCCAAGGCCTATGTGGACCCGAATTCGAAGATCTTCCCCGGTCACAGCAGTGAAATGAAGAGATAGCTAGTCTAGAATCCCAAGCGTCCTTCGATAATTGTAGTCGCTTTTGACTGCAGGGTGCATCGGGTCGACAAGTATGCACTCGAACCAAGCATGGATCCCGTCCTGCCAGACGAGGTAGGAGCCAATGAGATGCATGTTGGGGTGCCTTTCGAGCGATCTCCCTTCGGCCACCGATTGTGATGACACAGCAGATTTGATCTTCAGGACTCCCATGTGCTTGGGTCTTCTTCCCGAGGTCGGGCGCTTCCTTCTCATGCCTCCTCGAGAAACTCGCATCCGGATGACGACAACACCTTCCTTTGCCTTGTAACCGAGCGCCCTTGCCCGGTCGAGCCTCCATGGTCGGTCGACCCTCACCATGGCAGGCTGCTTTCTCAGTTCGACTGCCCTGGCCCTAATATTCCCTGCCTTCTCGTGGAAAATGTCCTGCCAGGTCTTCGAAATCTGTCTGTACATGGGCATTGTGCCGCCTCGACTTGGGTCGGCAAATAAACGTTCTTCAGAGAATCGTCAGTGTGTAAAGAAGTTCCGTATCTTCTCTCCGATTACCACCATGGCGCTGGTTTGCGCCTCCTCAGTCTGGCCTCCGATGTGGGGCGTCAGGATTGTGGAAGGGGCGGAGAGAATCGCGCCTGAAGGAGGCTCCTCCTCGAAGACGTCCAAGGCGGCACCGGCGATGCGTCCCCCAATCAGAGCCGCCGCAAGCTCGTCTTCGTCGACCACTCCCCCGCGGGAAGTATTGATCAGGTAAGCGGTCTTCTTCATCAATGACAGCCTGGTTCTATCCACGAGGTGCGTGGTTTCGGCCGTCATCGGCACGTGGAGGGTGATGTAGTCGGACATCGCGAAAAGTTGGTCGATGCCCACAACCTTTCCACCGAATCCGGCCAGGACGTCATCTGGGATGTTGATTACGTCGTAGACGAAGACTGCCATCCCGATGGTCTTGCCGATCTCCGCGATTCTCCGGCCGATCCTCCCAAGGCCCACTATACCCAGAGCCTTCCCTTTCATCTCCCTTCCGACCAGGGCGTTCTTTTCCCATTTTCCAGCCTTCACTCCAAGATCAGCCACGACTAGGTTTCTGCTCAGAGCCAACATCAGGAGGACGACGTGCTCTGACACGGCTTCCACGAGGGATTCGGGGCTATTCACCACCTTCACCCCTTTCGACTCTGCGTAGCCGACGTCGATGTTGTCCAGGCCGGTCCCTGGTCGGGCGATGAGCTTCAGCCGCAAGGCTTTGTCAATTACCTCACGGTCGACCTTAGTCCTGCTCCGGACGACGAGTGCCTCGTAATCTCCGACTGAGTTCAGCAGCTCCGCTTTAGATATCGTCGGTCTGTAGTCGAAGTCGACTGATGGTCCGAGCGCGAGCTTCTCTACATCCAAGCCGTCGCAGATCAGGACCCTGACCATGCTTGCAACCCTAGCCTCGCGGTGTCCGACACCAGCGATATATCGCTTGAATCGCCCGAGGCTCCGTAGGCCACGGCTTGAAGGCTGGTCGGGGGGGTAAGGGAGGCAATGACTCCCAGACGGTCATTTTCTCCATCAATGACGAGCTCGACTCCGACTACCTTCCCGCTCGGCCGTTCGTATACAATCGAACATGCTGACCCCTGACTCCACCTGCGGCTGATTTCCGAGACCATGAATCCCTGACGTCGAGCCTCGCAGAGGCTGGTCCCAAACCTAGCCCATCTTAGGCCGAAGAACGAAGCCTCGGTGGACCTCTGCGGGTGATAGACGAGCCTGTGACCTGTGGCGTTGGCGCCTGCGACCCTCCCCGACTTCGCCGCCGCTCCTCCTAGGGTACGGGGGTGGGGCGGGCCCACGCGTGGTTCCGCAGTCCATCCTGCAGCGTAGAGTGCCGGGGAACTTGACCTGAGGTATTTGTCGACCAGGAGCCCCCCGCTCTCGCCCGTCTCTGCTTGAGTCCGCGGAACTCGGGGGCCGCGCACAGGCAAGACGGCCAATGTATCGCATGCGACGACTGTTCCCCCGGCAATGACGGCTTCAACATGCCCACAACCCACGGCACCGTCCAACTTCGAATCGAGAATGGAGACCCCGTTGCCTGCGCCCGCGTCCTTGACGACGTTGCCGACCTCCTTGCTCGCAAACCCTTCAATCCATGGCGCCGCAAGAAGCGTGACCTTCCTACCTGTCCCGCCCAATCCGTCCGCCACCTGGAGGGCATGTACCCCTTCCCCGCGGATGACGACATGGGCCATCGAAGACCTTTCGCGCCCCAATTCGGCGTACATTTCCAAATTGTCAAGAATGACGACACCTCGTTTCCTCCGACCAGGAAACATCACCGACATGAATTCGCCACCACTCCCTACCACGACGGAATCGAACCTGACCCTTCTTCCATCCTCGGTGAGGAATGAACCTGGACCGACAGAGGTAACATCGGCGCCATGAATCAATTCAACGTCGCTGGGAAGAGCGGGCGGCCTCTCTGATCGTCCCGGCGAGAGAATGAAGTCTGGCCATGAATGCCAAGAAGGCTCCCAAAAATCTGACCGCTCAAGGAGCACGACTTCGGCCCCGTTTCTTGATGCCTCGGCCGCAGCTTCGTAGCCCGCAGTCCCTGCCCCGATTATGGCGACTCTCGTCATCCAAAGGCTCGGTCCTTGAGATGGTTATAACGGGCCGGGAATCTGACGGCCTTTGTGCAGGTGGGAGTCGTCGGCAAACCTAATGTGGGCAAGTCGACCTTTTTCGCTGCCGCTACTCTCAAGGACGTGCCAATCGCGGACTACCCCTTCACGACGGTCCAACCGAACGTGGGCATTGCCCATTTGCGGACACTGTGCGTGTGTCGCGAGATGGGTGTCACCGACAACCCGCGGAACTCGACCTGCATCGACGGGGTAAGGCTGATCCCCGTCAAGATTGTCGATGTCGCGGGCCTCGTTGAAGGGGCGTCTCAGGGGAGGGGGCTCGGGAATAAATTCCTCGACGAGATAAGGCAGGCGGACGCGCTGATTCATGTCGTCGATGCGTCCGGGTCCACGGACATTGAGGGAAGGAAAGTCCCACCCGGATCTCACGACCCCGTCGGAGATGTCGCCATGGTGGAGCACGAATTCGACCTGTGGGCGTTCGGGTTGCTGAAAAAGGACTGGGACAAGGTCACAAGGTCCCTCGAGCAGTCGGGAGGGAAAGTAGTCGACCACCTCGCCGACAGACTCTCAGGACTTTCGGTGACGCTTGCAGATGTCGAGCTCGTGATCCAGCGTCTTCACCTCCGGACTGAGAAGCCCACCATGTGGACGGACGAGCAACTCCTTCGATTCGTGGTGGAGATTCGAAAGCTCACGAAGCCATCACTTCTCGCGGCCAACAAGGCAGATCTCCCCGCTTCGCTCCCGAACATCGAGAAGCTCAGACAGACCGGGAGAAAGGTGATACCGTGCGCTTCCGAGGCGGAGCTCCTCCTTCGGAGGGCGGCGGAACACGGGCTGGTCGAGTACGTCCCGGGCGACAGCAAATTTACCGTGAAGAGCCCTGAGAAACTTAGTCAGGCCCAGTTGAACGCCCTCAGGATGGTCGACGAAAGGGTGTTGGGTGCCTTCGGGGAGACCGGAGTGCAGGCGGCGATAAACCAGGCTTTCTTCGACCTCTTGGAAGCGATAGTCGTCTTTCCGGTGGAGGACGAGACCAAACTCTCGGACAAACTGGGCCGCGTTCTTCCTGACGCCTACGTCATGATCGGAGGCTCGACCGCCCTCGACCTCGCCAGAACAGTCCACAGCGAACTTGCCGAAGGGTTCCTTTACGCTATAGACGCCAGGAATGGGAAGAGGCTGGGCGCGGACCACGTCCTAGGGAACAGGGACATCGTCAAGATTGTGTCAAGCGGCAAGAGGGGGTAGCTGCTCGGCCTTCCTTTCCTCGGGCCGCGAAATCAGCTTGCTCTTCCTTACGCCGACGTGCCTAAGGTGCGTAACCTTCTTCGCCTCGTTGTAGACATCCGACGCTACCTTCTGGAGTACCAACTCCTGGGCAAAGCCTTCGTAGTTCATGCCCGCAGCTTTTTCAGCGATCACTTTGTCCATGATCAGCCTAAGGTCGTGCTTCTTTGAGCTGTTCATCTTGCCCTGAGATAGTGCTGTGCAGTATACGCGCACCACATAGCCGTCCTTGGTCGTGTAGTCGTGGATGAAGTCTGACATGGAAGAACCCCTTCTGATCAGGCTTCTGAGGAACTCTCGCGAATATTCGTGTCCTTTGAAAACTGTGTGAGCGGTCTCCCCCTCCACTCTGTCGACCTGGAAGAAGAGCTTGAATGCGTAGTGCTGTGGATCCTGCTTGAGGATGTCATACAGTGTGGTCTCTATCACTCTCCCTGCGGGTTTCTGGATGTCTGTCAGGGGGACTCGTGCGATGGGGGTGTTGCCGAAAGAAGGCGAGGCGGTAACAACGACCCATGACTTCAACTTCCACTTGTCCCTTACTTTTGCGACTTTCTTCGGCAAACTATGGCGCCCCGCCTGATTCGGCTTATAACCTCACTGTCGGCTGAGCGTGTCCATCCCGCCCATGTATGGTCCCAGGACCTTCGGGATGCTTATCGACCCGTCCTTCTGCTGGAAGTTCTCGACTAGAGCAACGAGAGTCCTCGTCACCACAGCGCTGGAATTCAGAGTATGGACGAGGATGGTGGGCTCGCTCTGTTTCTCTCTGTACCTGATTCGGAGTCGTCGAGACTGGAAATCGGTGACATTGCTGGCAGAGGCCATCTCCCTGTACTTCCTTTGCCCCGGCAACCAGGCCTCGAGGTCGAAGGTCTTCGCCGACATGAAACCCGTGTCCCCGCTGCAAAGCTCCACCACCCTGTGTGGGATCCCTAGATCCTTGTAGATCTGCTCGGCGTTCGAAATGAGCTCCTCGTGGAGCTTCCAGCTGTCTTCGGGTTTGCTGAAGACGACCTGTTCGACTTTGTAGAATTGATGGACCCGGAATATCCCCTTGGTGTCCTTCCCGTGTGCGCCAGCCTCAACCCTGAAGCAAGGACTGAAACCGCAATACCTGGTGGGGAGCCGGGACACCTCTAGGATCTCGTCCATGTGCATCGAGACGAGCGGATGCTCCGACGTTGCAATCAGATGGAGGTCCTCGCCTTCGACCTTGTAGATTACTGGCCCGAAGTCGTCCAGATTGACCACACCCTCATAGGCGGCCCTGTTGAGCATGAAGGGAGGTTCCACCGGGGTGTATCCACGCGAGCGCAGGGAGTCGAGGGCATACTGCATGATGGCATGCTCCAGTTTGACTGCGTCCCCTTTCAGAAAGAAGAAGCGGGCCCCGGCGACCTTGGCCCCCCTTTCTATGTCGACCATTCCCAGACTTGTGAGCAGGTCGATGTGGTCTTTGGTCTCAAACCCGAACTCGGGTGGTCCTCCCCAGGTCCGAATGGTCACGCTCTCGGTTTCGTCCTTTCCCGTTGGGACTGTTTCGTGGAGGATGTTGGGGAGGCTCAGGAGTATTTTCGTCAGCCTTGCGTTTCTCTCCTCGGCTTTTGCCTCGAGGTCCTTGATCTTCTGAGGGATGTCCTTGACCTCCTTGAGTTTGGCTTCGATGGGCGCCCCCTTCTTCTTCAGCTCGGCGACCTGGGCCGTAAGCTCGTTCTGTTTGTGCCTTAGTCTGTCCACATCGGTCTTGAGTTTCCTCCATGCCTCGTCCGCCTTTCCAGCTTCCTCGACCAGAGGGATCTTGTCGAGTGCACCCCTCTTTTTCAGGCTCTGGACTATCGCATCAGGATTCTCTCGGACAAGCTTGACGTCCATCATCTAGACTTTCATCCTCGGACCGCCGCGTCTCCACCATGCGATAAAAGCCATACCTCCTCGAACAGGCGAACATCGCGAAGGATGGAGAGGGCTGTCGAGACGGCGGTCTGAGGGGAGTCTGCTTCGACCCTGAATTTCAGCTTGCTCCCCACCCCTGCAGCTGAGAGCCTCAATGACCTCGGGCCTCCCTCATTGTCGGGAGAGAGAACAGATTGGAGCCGTCTCCGCGCTTCGGCGTCCTTGCAGGTCAAGGTGAGTTGGAGAGAGACTTTCAACTGGAGACTTTTTCCGAGACAGCCCTTGAGAAATCCACCGCCCTCGATGAAGGGATTTTCGCGCCGGCCGCCATGGAATGCCCGCCCCCGACCCCATCGACTGCTTCCGCTGCCTCCTGCATGATCAAGCCCAGGTTGACTCTCCCCTGGAAGTTGTCCCCGACCCTCGAGGAAATTTTCAGGTCAGTGCCCCGGCTTGAGGCGCTGCCCACGACCACTTT
>DATDGE010000252.1:0-1536 GCA_036522255.1 Nitrososphaerales archaeon
GTCGTCACCTTGTCGTCCTGGACGATCTTGGCGAGCGGGGTCGAAAGTGGAAGAGCGCCGTTCGCGATGTAGAGGTCGATGGCTGCCAACGGCGCCATTGCGTGCGATACTTCGACGTCTAGTGATACTTCGGTGCTCCAGCCGACGTTAGCTCCAAGGTTCGGGTCGTAGGGACCGACCGGGATTACGCTAAGTTTGGCATCAGGAAAGCCGAATGTCTTGTCGAAGAGGCTCAGGTCGCTGGCTATTGTGGGAGAACCAAAGAAATCAAGGAGACCTATGGTCTGCCCGAGTCCCAACCCCCCGGTCTCGAGGGATGTAGCGTTGTAGACAGGAAGCAGCTGCTTAGCCGAGAACGTCCCCTGGGTGAATGTTACGTTGGAGTTTGGCTTTTGTGAAGCAATGGCCGGATGGGTAAAGATGAGGGTCGAATTGGATGCGTAGACGAAGGCGCCCCCGAATGTAGTCGTACCCACGGAAGCGTAGTAAGAGAGAGTGCCATTGGTGTAGGTGTTGACGCTTAGGCCTATGGCGGACTCGAACTGGGCCACGGTCCCTTCGGCGACAATCTGAGAATCAAGCGCTGTCATCTGAATCCGAATCCCTTTGGCCTGAAGGAAAGACAAAAGTGAGTTGTAGGCCGCGGTGGGAAGGAAATCGCTTTTCACTTGCTGGGGCGTTAGGAAATGGCGGAACATCGGAGAAGAGGGGTTCGAAACCTGCATGACGAGCGTATCGAGCTCGTTCAAATTCCTCAAGGGAACCGCAAAGGTGACTAGGATCGGGAGGCTGCTCGGGGCCGAACCCAGCAGTTTGTATCCATGGATGGGAGGAGCAACAGCCGGCGTGGGAGCGGCAGCAACCATGACTGGAATCGATGCGATGACAGGGAGGACCAGCAGGACGGCCAGGACGGTCGCGGTGACTTTCCTTCTGACAAGTTTCGGAGTCCCCGACAACCGATAGGACAAGTGCGTGGAGGAGAGCCGTGAGCAATTTATGGCTTGCGAAGTGTTAACTCCGGTTCATCACAGAATTTGTCAAACCTTTCCCAGAAAGGCTTAACTACATACATGAAGCGCGCATTTCAAAGAGTTTACGCTTAGATGGAAGTGAAGGTTCTGGGAGCCGCCCGGCAGGTCGGCCGCTCCGCGTTCTTGGTAACGCACAGAGACAGCAAGATCCTGCTCGACTATGGTGCGATGACCACCAAGGTCCCTGGTTTCCCAATGCACGTTCCGCCGAAGGACATCGAAGGGCTCGTGTTGAGCCACGCGCACCTTGACCATTCTGGGGCCGCGCCAATCAACTTCCTCAGCGGGAACATGAAACTTCATGCGACGCCGGTGACTTCAGAACTGTCGAACCTGCTGATCCAGGATTTCATCAAGATTTCGGGACAGTATCTTCCCTTCGAGTTCCTTGACCTCATGGCAATGAATTCAAACACGGTTAACCACGGTTTCATGGAGCCGTTCCAAGTAGGCGACTTCAACATAACATTCTACGACGCAGGGCACATACCAGGGTCGGCAA
>DATDGE010000253.1:0-6474 GCA_036522255.1 Nitrososphaerales archaeon
TTCCTAGATTGACCGTGCTGATGGCGGCATACAATGAAGAGAACGTGGTAGGCGAGACCCTTGACTCGGTCGGACGCATCGACTACCCGGCTGAGAAGTTGCAGGTGATAGTCGCTGACGATTCTGATGACGGGACGGTCCGAATCGTAGACGAAAGGGCGTCGTCTCTGGGAGCAAAGGGAATCGAGGTAATCGTCTCCAGGCGAGGCGACAGGACGGGGTTCAAGGCTGGCGCCCTAAACCTCGCATCGGGGCGCATCGGCGGTGAGGTGGTCCTTCTTTTGGATGCTGACTCCCGAGTCACAGACTCGGCGCTGAACAGGGCCCTCGGGGCGCTGGTCGGAGGAGGCCTGTCCTTCGTCTCCTTCAGGGTCGGCCACTACAACAGAGAATGGAATCTCGTGACCAGGGCCTTCGCACTCTTTCAAGACACCATAGACGGCCTCCAGAAGATGGGGGCCACCAGGCTTGCCCTCCCCTACTCCCTCCAGGGTGGTTTCGCGCTGGTAAAGACAGAGGCCCTGAGGGAAGCAGGATATTGGAGAGAAGGGGTCCTGGCGGAGGACGCGGACCTTTCCTGCAGGCTATTTGCCTCAGGCTCGAAGGGGGCCTACGTCAGCGAAGCCGAGCTGGTGAGCGAGGACCCTTCCACCCTTCGCATCTGGAAGCGTCAGGCGGCGAGAGTCGGGCAGGGTTGGGCGCAATGCCTGAGGTTAGACTTTGGCGCGATAGCTCGCTCTGGGCGTTTGGGCCTATCAGGGAAGATCGGGCTGCTTTTGGTCCTGCTTTCGCCCTTCGCCGGTCTGACGTGGATTCTTGTGACCCTGCTTTCAGCAATAGCCATCGTGACCGGACTGATCGACCCCGGGGCGTCCGTCTTCGGGAATGCTTTCTATGTCGCTCTTGTTTCCATACCCGTGGCAGTGTTCTACATCTCCGGGGTAAACGCTCTTAGGATACGTCGGATGCTTTCAGCCAGGAATCTCGTCCTGCTTCCAGTTCTTTCGTACATGGTGTCGGCTATGTTCACCATCTCTGCGATCTCGTTTGTCAAAGGCCTGGCCGGCTCACGGGCTGAGTTCTTCAGGACACCGAAGCGGGGGACCACCGGGGCGCTTGCGCAGGACCGCCAGCCTCGGGAGGGCCTTGGCGTCCGAGTGGCAGAGGGAGGGCTCTCCGTATTGGCAGCTGTCCTTTCAATTCCCATGTTTCTTCGCGGGCAGTATCTCCTGGGCCTGGCCCTCCTTGGTTTTGGAGTTGTGACTCTGAAGTCCATGGAACTATTCAGTGGGTCGAAGTAAAGCATACGATAATCCCCAAAACAACTTCCTCACCGACTCCTTCACTCGAATGAAACAAGAAGGGCGTCTGACCAAAATCGGAAGAGGATTAGTCTGAAACTGTCTTTCCAGGATGCAAAGTCTTAGTATCGCTTTTCCGGAGGCCCCAGTCAGCCATGGGGTTGCCGTTTATTCCGATTAACAAGCCTATCCTCGGGGAGGAAGAGAAGGCGGCCGTTGAAGATGTCCTTTCGAGCGGCAAACTGACTGACGCATCGTACGAGGGGGGAAGATACGTCAGGGCATTCGAAGGGAAAGTCAGGCGACTCCTTGGTGCCAAACACGTAGTCGCAGTGAATTCAGGCACGGCCGCTCTCCATTCCGTCCTGATGGCACTTGGTGTCAAAGCGGGTGATGAAGTAGTCCTCCCTTCCTTCACCTTCGTCGCCACGGCCAATGTCATCCTTGCGGTCGGAGCAAAGCCTGTCTTCGTAGACACAAGGAAGGACTACAACATCGATCCCGCGGCCTTCAGAAAGGCTCTCACACGAAGGACCAAGGCTGTGATCCCCGTCCACCTCTACGGCTATCCAGCCGACATGGACGAAATACGTGAGGTCGCCGAGTCTAAGTCGGTTTCCGTCGTTGAGGACGCGGCTGAGTCCATGGGCGCCACCTACAAAGGGACTCAGACAGGGCGGCTTTCTGATGCCGGGTGCTTTAGCATGTACGCCACCAAGGTCGTGACTTCCGGGGAGGGGGGAGCGATTTCGACGGACAGCGCCGAGCTCGCCGACAAGTTAAGGCTCGTCCGGAATCACGGGATGGTCCATGGCTACGACACCCGTCATCTTGGGTTCAACTACAGACTACCTGAGTTGAACGCGGCGATCGCTTCGGCTCAGATGGACAAGCTCGATTCGTTCCTCAGAGCAAGGAAGAAAAATGCTGCCTACCTGGTTGACAGGGTCAAGCCGCTCAAGGGGGTAGAATTCACACAGAAGTCTGACGTCAGGACCCACGTTTTCTATCTGTTTACTCTTTACCTTCGAAAGAACCGGGACAAGGTCCTGAAAGCACTGAACGACGCAGGGGTAGGGGCGTCCGTTTATTTCAAACTCCCCGTCCACAATACTCCGCTATACGTCAGGCTCGGCTTCGGGAAGAAGAAGCTGCCGCACACTGAAGCAGCGTCAGGTCATGTTCTCTCCTTGCCCGTCCATCCTGAGCTCACGCCTTCGGACCTGCAAAGGGTCTCTGACACGTTCGCGGAAGCTGTCAGGACACACCTCTAGGGGGTAACGGAGCTTGGAGGCTCCGCCCAAGGTCTGCGTGGTAGTGCCAACATACAACGACAGGGAAAATGTCAAGGCCTTGGTTGACTCAATTGAGGAAACCAAGCTCGAGGACCTGTCAGTCCTTTTCATCGACGACTCCAGCCCAGACGGAACGGCAGAGGAGGTCCGCAAATTGGCGGAGTCGAAGCCCTGGGTAAAGATACTCGTCAGGGAGAACAAAAGGGGGATCGGGTCTGCCTACCTGGATGGTTTCAAAGAAGCTGTCTCCCGGTCTGGGGCTTCGATACTCGTCGAGATGGACGCAGACCTTCAGCATCCAGCTTCAGCGCTTACCGAACTGATCCAAGCCATCGCTAAAGGGGCCGACGTCGCCGTTGCGTCAAGGTACGTCGAAGGCGGTGGTATTTCCGGCTGGAGCAGGTGGCGAAGGTTACTCAGTAGGGGAGCCAACGCCTATGCCAACACTCTGCTAAGGCTTCCAGTCCGAGATGCGACGTCCGGTTTCAGAGCATACAGTTCCCGTGCATCTGATGAGCTGGCCAGGGCGAGGCTCCCTGCCAAGGGATTCGAATGCCAGGTCGCTTCGCTGTACCTTTTGAAGCGAGACTTCAAGATAGTCGAAGTCCCCTATGTCTTCGTCACCAGGAAGGCGGGGAAATCGAAGCTAGGTTTGTGGGACACCCTTAGATTCTTCTTCGCTGTCCTGAGGATTTCAATGGGATGATGGATTGTTTGATGCTAGGAAAAACAGAAATACGGGGAAAATTTCGTATGGCCCGAATTGAGTGAAATTACCCCCGTACCCGCGCCAAAAGAGCAACCTGCCAAGGTGTTCGCCGGTGCCGTCTACGAATGCGTCAGGTGTGGTACAAGGACCACCCAGGAGGAACTATCGAAGCTCCCTGAAGTGAAATGCATTTGCGGCTATAGGGTCTTCAAGAAGGCTAGGCCCGCTGTCGTAAAACAAATCAAAGCAATCTGAGGCATCCCTACTACTTCGTCGTTTGCCTATCATCATGGGGTGTCTTTGCCTAATGATTTATCTAGACGGCACAGTCGGCCCTTTCAGATACCGTTGTATCTCATGCAAAGCAAGGAACGGGCAGCTATCCTTGGTTACGGGGGCTACATTCCACATTACCGACTCGCTACGACCGAGATCGCTCGCGTCTGGAAGGGGGGCGGGTCGGGTCCGAACATAGAGAAGGCCGTAGCCTCATTGGACGAGGATACAGTGACCATGGCAATCGAGGCATCGAAACGAGCAATGCGCATGGCAGGAGTTGACCAACTGGGGGCGGTCTTCGTCGGGACGGAGTCAAAGCCTTACGCGGTGAAACCCACTAGCACCATGGTCGCCCAGGCTCTGGGCCAACACCACACCCTGGCGGCTGACTTGGAGTTCGCTTGCAAGGCCGGGACCGAAGCGATGCAGGTGATCACTGGTTTGGTGGGTTCAGGAATGATTGAGGCAGGCATTGCCATCGGGATGGACACAGCGCAGGGGAAACCCGGGGACGACCTCGAGTATACAGCGGCGAGCGGAGGGGCTGCCTATGTGATCGGCAAGAGAAATAAATCCGAAGTAGCCGTCATCGACTGCAGCACATCTTTTGTTTCCGATACCGGTGATTTCTGGCGCAGGGCAGGGGAAAGGTACCCGCGTCATCTTTCCAGGTTCACCGGCGAGCCGGCATATTTCTTTCACATCGAGAATTCGGTAAGGACGCTTTTCAAAGAGACAGGGCACAAGCCCGAGGACTTCAAGTACGCCGTATTTCACCAACCGAACCCGCGCTTTCCAGTGGAAGTAGCCTCGAGGCTGGGGTTCACGATGGAACAGATCAAGGCAGGGCTTCTCAACCCGCTCATTGGAAACACCTACGCAGGAAGTTCACCGTTGGGCCTGGCCGCAGTCCTCGACGAGGCACAGCCCGGTGACAAGATTCTTCTCGCAAGCTTCGGTTCAGGGGCAGGGTCGGACGCGTTCTGCCTTGAAGTCATGGATGGAATAAGGAAGTCCAGGGGCCTGAACCCGACCATCAGGTCGATGCTTGAGAAGACAACGAAGATCGACTATTCCACTTACTCTAAGTACAGAGACAAGCTCCGCAAGTAGGCGTTAAGGTGCCCAGATCCAAGGCATACGTGACCTCAGTCGGACTAACCAACATAGGGGACCACTGGGAGAAGTCCATACTCGACCTGGCGATGGACGCGGCTCGAGCTGCGCTGAAGGCCAACCCGAAGGTGAAGCCAGACCAGATAATCATCGGCAACATGTTCAGCGCGGTCGGAGCGAGTCAGGAGCACCTGGGGGCACTGGTCGCCGACGGGCTCGGGCTCACAGGGACTCCGGCGTACAAAGTGGAGGCCGCGTGCGCATCGGGCGGGACGGCGTTCAACGTCGGGTACAATCTGGTGAGGTCGGGGGCAATTGACTCGGCGCTGGTGGTCGGGGTGGAGAAGATGAGGGACCTGGAGCCTGAACAAGTCTCCATGGCCTTGGCCATGGCGGAGTCCGCCGAGTACACCCAGTTCGTCGGCGCGACATTCGCGGCGCTCAACGGTTTGCTCGCTAGATACTATATGGAACAGATGGATGTGACAAGGGACGAGCTGAGCTCGATACCAGTCCTTGACCACGCCAACGCTGTAACGGCGGAGCACGCACAGTTCAGAAAGGCGATCACCCCAGAAGTGGTCAGCAGGTCGTCGATGATAGCGGACCCGCTGAGACTGTTCGACTGCGCGCCTGTGGGAGACGGAGCTGCGGCGGTTTTTCTCACCAACAACCCGGCGCCAGGGAGGAAGGGGAAAATGGCTGAAGTCCTCGGGGGCGCAATCTCGACCAATGACTTCAGCATCTACGAGCGCGACGACATGCTCGACTTCAAGGCGACGAAGAATGCGTTCAAGAAGTCCATGGCCCAGGCGGGACTTGCCTCCGGCAAGCTGAGTCTGGTCGAAACACACGATGCTTTCTCTGTGGTCGGCGCGCTCTCTCTCGAGGCCATGGGTTTCTCGAAGAGGGGCCGAGGCTCAAAGGACGCAAAGAATGGGAAGTACAGTCGAGGCTCGGAGCTGCCCATCAACACCTTCGGGGGGTTGAAAGCGAGGGGGCACCCTGTGGGGGCCACTGGGGTCTACCAGATAGCTGAGGCATATCTCCAGCTGACAGACCAGGCGGGGAAGAACCAGGTCGAAGGGGCTGAATATGCGGCGACCCAAAACATAGGGGGAGTGGACACTACCAGTGCAGTTCACATTTTCGGGAGGGCCGCCTAGATGTCTATCCAGTCCTGGAGGATTAGGGACAGGTACTACAGGCTGATCGGGAACAAGTGTCTCTCCTGCGGGGCGGAGTTCTTCCCCCCAGTCTACAAGTGCAAATCTTGCGGGTCGGAGAAGCTGAAGGACAAGGAGATGCCCAAGACGGGGAAGATACTCACATACACCCGGCTGCATGAACCCCTCCCCGGGTTCGAGGCGCAGGCCCCGTTTTACCTCGCGGTCGTCAAGCTCGACAACGGGGCCAAGATCTTGACCCAAATTGTCGACTCCTCAGATGAATCCATCAAGACAGGCGCGAAGGTCAGCGCGACGATTAGGCGGGCAACGGTCGATGGGGACACAGGGCAGATTGTCTACGGCTACAAATTCATAGTTTTGCAATAGCCGACGGGGGCGCACGCACGCAAATTTTGGACATACTTGCGCGGACTTGCGCAGGGTTGTGGGGAGATAGGCAGGGCGAAAGATTGGCTAACCTTAATTCAGAACGCGAACAAGGTCAACCAAAGTTTGAGTTTCCTTTGCCCAAAATGCCACAGACCATTCTCAAAACAGATAGTAAAGAGGGAGCCAACAAAAGACTACATGCAGATGTCAGAGCA
>DATDGE010000254.1:0-3330 GCA_036522255.1 Nitrososphaerales archaeon
TGAATACTCGATGGGCTGGAAGGAGTACTTCCTGGCGGCGCTGCTCCTGAACGTCGGACAAATGGCGCTCGCATTTCTGATACTTGTCTACCAGAACATCCTCCCTCTGAACCCTCAGGGCTTCCCCGGGCTAAGCTGGGACCTTGCTCTAAACACCGTTGTGTCTTTCGCCACGAACACCAACCTCCAGCATTACAACGGAGAGGCGACGCTATCCTATTTCTCCCAGATGGGGGCCATCCAGTTTCTCCAATTCACCTCGGCAGCCACAGGGATCTGTGCGATGGTCGCACTGGTAAGGGGATTCCGGGCAGGCTCCACCAACCTTGGCAATTTTTACGTCGACTTCATTCGCTCGCTGACTCGGATTCTCCTCCCCCTCTGCTTTGTGGCAGCCTTGGTCTTCGTCGCTCTCGGTGTCCCCCAGTCCCTCGGAGGGTATATCCCGGTGAAGACAATCGAAGGCTCGACCCAGACGGTCCTTGTCGGCCCCGTCGCGTCCCTGGTTGCGATCATGCAGGTCGGCACCAACGGCGGCGGGTACTATGGCGCAAACTCCGCATATCCTTTCCAGAATCCGAATCCAGCCACCGACATCCTCGAGATCTACCTTATGCTCCTTCTACCAACCGCTCTTGTGTTCGTTTTCGGAGAGCTTCTCGGCAAGAAAAGAGAGACCCGCCCCATACTCATAGGCACCTACGGCCTTTTCGCCATCGACCTTGCCATAGCGTTCATCCCTCCGCTTCCCGTGGTCGGGCCCGGGCTCGAAACCAGGTTCGGTGGTTTCTTCTCCACCTTCTGGACAGTCGTCACGACAGCCGTCACCACGGGCTCAGTTAATTCCTCCCTCTCAGGGATGCACCCGCTCGCCATCCTGTCGGGCTTCATGGGGATGATAATCCAGGCCACTCCCGGCGGGAAGGGGGTCGGTGTGATGTACATGGTCATGTACATCGTCATTACCGTTTTCGTCGTTGGTCTGATGACAGGACGGACTCCCGAGTATCTGGGTATCAAGATAACCGCCCGAGACGTGAAACTGGTGATGGTCGGCTTCCTGATTCACCCCATGATTATCCTAGTCCCCACCGTGCTCGCCTTTGCCACACACGCGGTTGACGCGGTCCCCGGCCTGGCCTCTCTCCCAATATCAGTCGGCTTCACCCAGGTCTTCTACGAATTTACGTCGGCTGCCGCCAACAACGGTTCAGACTTTCTGGGAGCGTCGGCAAACACACCCTTCTTCAATTTGACGACCGCGATCGTCATCTTCGTAGGTCGGTACGGTCCGATCGCAGTTCTTCTGGCCCTGGCCGGTTCCATGGTAGGGCGAAAGAGGAGCACCGAGCACAGCCTGAAGACTGACAGCAACACCTTCTCGTTGGTCCTTATCGGAAGCATACTCCTTCTTGTCGTCCTAACATTCTTTCCATTCCTCATGCTCGGGCCTGTGCTCACGTATTTCCAAGGTATGGTGAACTTTTTTGGCTAGGCAGACTCTAGGATTGGGCAGAATCCTCGGGAGGGCAAGGCTCCCAAGACGGCCTTCGATGGTCACAGGCAAGACGCTGCTCGATTCGGTCCTTCGCCTCAACCCGATTTCTCTGCTTGCGAACCCGGTCATGCTCATCGTCGAGGCGACTTTCTTCATTGTCGCCGCCATGGCCGTCGATCCTTCGGCCTTCATCCCAGTGGCGACCGTTTCTGAACGAGGCTTCTACGTAGAGGTGGCAGCTATACTTCTGATCACAGTCTGGTTCAGTACCCTCTCCGATTCCCTGGCCGAACAGCAGGCAAAAAACACAGCAAACAGCCTTCGCCAGCTGGAGAGCGAGGTCCCCAGCAAGAAGGTAATTACAGAAGGCTGGGAGAGGCAAATCGTCCCGGTCCGCTCCAACGAGTTACTGAAAGGCGACCTCGTGCTCTTAGAGAAGAACGACATGGTCCCGGTCGACGCGGAAGTTCTGGAGGGCATTGCGATGCTTGACGAATCCCTCGTCACTGGCGAATCGCAGCCAGTCCGGAAGGCCCCAGGGGACAGCCTAATCGGGGGCTCCAAAGTCGTCACGGACACCCTGACTGCCAGGGTGACGGTCAACTTCGGCGAGAGCTACGTGGACCAGATGGTCAAGATGGTCGAAGCCTCGAAGCGGCCGAAGACTCCCAACGAAGTAGCAATCACCACGGTGCTGTTCGGCCTCTCTGCAATCTTCACCATACTCATCGCGGCCATGCTGGGCCTTTCAGAAACTCTCGGCCTTGGGGCGGACCTTTCGGTGCTCATCGCACTCTATGTCTGCCTGCTCCCTACGACAATCGGTGCGCTCCTCCCGGCAATCGGCCTCTCAGGCATAACTCGGCTCTATGAAAGGAAGGTCGTCGCCAAGTCAGGGAAGGCCATCGAAACCGCCGGGGACACCGACGTTATCCTTCTCGACAAGACGGGGACGATCACCGTGGGAAACAGGCAGGCGGTCGAGTTCCTCCCGCTCGAAGGCCACACTGAAAGAGGAGTAGGGGAGGCGGCGTTCCTCTCGTCTTGGTTCGACGACACCCCGGAGGGGCGGAGCGTGATAAGGTTGGCATACGACAAAGGCTACGTGCCAAGAGAGCTCAACGCCCTCACACTTTCCGAGGTCTACGAATTCTCCGCGAACACGCGGACAAGCGGGGTCAAACTCTTCCGGGGTTCGACTTTCACGTTGCCCAAGGGAGAGCACTCGAGAATCAGGAGGAAGTTTTTCCATGAAGAGGCCGGAGAACGTGGGATGCACCTGTCCGAAGAGGAGTCAGAGATTCTGAAGGGAGCTCCCGACTCGCTGCTCAAGGCAGGGTTCACCGCACCGGCCAACTTCTCCGGCCTTGTTGAGGAGATCTCTTCCCGTGGTGACACACCCATGGGGGTGGCCAGGGACCACCAGGTCATCGGGTTGATTCGGCTCAAGGACATTCTCAAGGCGGGAACGAGAGAGAAGATTCAGGCGGTCAAGGCGATGGGCATCAGGCCCGTCATGATCACAGGCGACCAACCTCTAACAGCGAAGAGCATCTCCCAAGAAGTAGGAATCGAAGAGTACGTTCCTCAGGCAAAGCCCGAGGACAAATACGAGATCGTCCTCAAGGAACAGGCCCAGTCTCGAGTCGTCTCCATGATCGGGGACGGCACCAACGACGCTCCTGCTCTCTCTGTCGCGGACGTGGGCCTGGCAATGAACTCCGGGACCGAGGCAGCTAAGGAGGCCGCAAACATGGTGGACCTCGAATCGAACCCGGCGAAGATAATTGACGTCGTTCTCCTGGGGAAACAGTTGCTCATGACCCGGGGGG
>DATDGE010000255.1:0-2620 GCA_036522255.1 Nitrososphaerales archaeon
GGGTACTCCTGGAGCATGCTCGCCGACGAGATACTCTCCCTGAGCAAGGACTCGCCCCGGGTATTCGTCGTCAACCTCCCCGAGGCCGAGGATGCCAGGCTCGAGACCGCCAACGTGATCAACGAGGTCTTCAGAAAGCGCAAACGGAGCTTCACCCTCTCCCCCCGGGTCCTCTTTGTGATTGACGAGGCCCAGGAATTCATCCCTCAGGTCCCCAGGAAGGAGGACGGGACCGACCAGTCAAGCCGGGCGGTGGAGAGGTTGCTCAGGCACGGGCGGAAGTACCACCTGAATTGTTGGATCAGCACCCAGAGAGTAGCCCACCTCAACACCAACGCCCTCCAGCAGCTGCACAGCTACTTTGTCTCCACCATGCCGAGGCCCTACGACCGCCAGCTGATCTCAGACACCTTCGCCATCGACGACGCGTTCATGGAGAGGACGCTCGCCTTCCAGAACGGGGACTGGCTCCTCACGAGTTTCAAGGCGACGGCGACCCAGAACATCCCTGTCTTCTTCCATGCGGAGAACAACGAGGATATCCTGGACGCATACCTGAAGTGAGACGGTCGTTTGGCTGACGCCCCCGTCTTGCTCAGCTGCCAGACTGCAAGGAGGCTCGCCATCGTAAAGCAGCACCTGGCGGGAAAGAAACCGAAGAATCCCCGAGCGGCTTCAATCATGTCCCTTATGCATGACATCCGCTACGTCCAACTCGACCCGACCAACGTCGTCGCTCCCAGCCATCTGCTGGTGCTCTGGAGCAGGCTGGGCGCGTTCAAGCTCTCAGACCTCGACAGCCTCCAATGGAAGGAGAAGATGCTCTTCGAGTACTGGGCACATCAGGCCTCGATAGTCCTGACTGAAGACTACCCCCTCTACAGACTAAGGATGAAAAGATTCGCGACCGCGGATACGCTCTGGCCGACGCGGCTGAGGGAATGGATGAAGGACAATTCCGACCTGCGGAAGTACATGCTCGGGGAGCTGCGCGCCAGGGGCCCATACACCTCCAGAGACTTCGAGGACAAATCCGAGTCTCGATGGAAGCATGCCCGCCGAAAATGGGGCCTCCGCGAATCAGGGTGGAGCACAGGCCGGGACACCTCGAGGATGTTAGAATTCTTGTTTCATCTTGGCGAGATCCTCGTCGCCGGCCGTCAGGGGAGACAGAAGCTCTGGGACCTACCCGAAAGGGTCCTGCCAGACTGGACCCCGATGACGGAACTCTCTTCCGATGAGACCGAGCACCTCGGGACTCAGCTGTCCCTGAAGGCTCTGGGAGCAGCGACGCCCAAGCAGATCTCGTGGCACTTCCTCATGGGGAGGTACCCCAATCTGAAGAAGACCCTGGGCTCGCTCGAATCTGATGGAAAAGTTGCTAGAGCCAAGGTGAAGGACCTTCCCACGAAGAGGCCCTGGTTCATTCATTCAGACGACCTGGACGCCGCTGAGTCGATTGCGGCGGGTGAGTACGAGCCGAGGACCACACTTCTGTCTCCCTTTGACAACCTGATCACAGACAGAGACAGGACCCACGAACTCTTCGATTTCTTCTACCGCATCGAAATATACACCCCGAAGGAAAAGAGGAAGCACGGCTTCTTCGTCCTCCCAATCCTCGACGGCGACCGCATAGTTGGACGAATGGACCCAGCGATGGACAGGCAGAGAGAAGAGCTCCGCGTCAACGCTGTCTACGCAGAACCGGGCGCTCCCAGGGGCAGAGCCTTGCCTCGCCGAATCGCCGATGCCGTGGCGGACCTGGGTAGTTTCCTCGGTGCGAAGAAGGTTGTGTATTCGGGCAGGGTCCCCGAGGAGTGGAGGGCCTATCTGAAATGAGCGCTAGAGTCTAATGTACTTCTCAGGTTTCGCCTTGAATTCTGCCATGCACCCCTGGCTGCAGAAATAGTACTGCTTCCCTTCGAACTCGGTCTTGTACTTCGCGGACTTCTCATCGACCGTCATCCCGCAGACTACGTCTTTCATCAATCTAGTCCACTTCAGCGCTTCCCGATATTTCATATTTCTGCTTGGGCTTCTTGGTCATGTATGCAGGAACGGCTGCGAAGAGACTGATGAAACCCATGAGGAGGAAGAGCCCATGGAGAGAGGAGATGAACCTGTCCAGGATGACGAGACTGATGGGCACGGAGCTTCCCGAGAAAATTTGCTGCAGGACATCGACGGGGACGCTGGTCGCCATGACCGCGAAGGCGAGGCCGAGGCTCAGCAGAAACCCCGTGTTGATGAGCGTTGACGACATGCCGGAGGCGACTCCTCTTCTTGCGGCCGGGGTGGCATTCATTATCGAGGCGACGTTGGGGGCCACGAACATCCCTCCTCCAGCACCCGCAATGATCATGGGGAGCAGGATCTGGTTGTAGTCCTTGAACGGGAGGAGACCTAGCCAGAAGAGTGCCACTGCTACAACCAAGAGCCCAGCCGTCGCGAACCCCCTCGAGCCGTACTTGTCAGACAGGTATCCGCTGACTGGACCGAATGTGACGAAGGCAACCGAGAAGGGGATTAACATCAATCCTGCTGTGAATGCGTCG
Source organism: Nitrososphaerales archaeon (assembly GCA_036522255.1). GTDB lineage: Archaea > Thermoproteota > Nitrososphaeria > Nitrososphaerales > Gagatemarchaeaceae > UBA183. The sequence goes on from DATDGE010000255.1 coordinate 2,559, forward strand.
AAGAACAGCACCCCCTGGAAATAGAAGACAAGGACCAGGGAGAACCCTCCTCTCGCCAATGA
>DATDGE010000256.1:0-2403 GCA_036522255.1 Nitrososphaerales archaeon
AAACGAGGTATGCAGGGGTCGGGGAAGCTGTAGGTCTCTTTCGGCTCTGACCAGTCAGGAGGGATTGGACCCCGAGCGCCAGGAGAGAAACGACGGAGACGGAAAGGGGAAGGGCCCACCAATATTGAATGACTGCGGTGAATCCCGTCCGAACTACCCCTGTCAGACTCGGTACGAGGGCTGCCCCCGACACCACCAGAGAAAGGCCCGCCCAGGCTAACCTTCGCATAATATTTGGGTTCGGGGAGCTAATATACCGTTTGTCGACCCGAAATCTAGACCTGTGCTAGTTTAGACATGGGCACTCAATCCCCGAAAATAACCCACGGTGTTGAGGAAGAAAAAAGAAGCGGTCCGAGGGTCGCCCCTGGTACAATTTCTCGTCTTGGGATGGGAGTCTTCCTCGTTTTCATCATACTGGCCGTCTACGTCTTTGCACTCATTCAGCTGGTCCGTCCCGGTGACGCGTGGCTCGCTGCGATGATCCCTTTCAGGGGGCACTTTGGCGTGGACCAGGCCCTGCCAGGAGTCAGCTACACCGAGCTATCGGAGTACAGCGGGTCCCTCTCATTCCTGGGACTTTTCATCTACTCCCTGGGGAGGGTCGAATCTTCCTCCATTCGCGGCCGTGCCCTGGTCTCCCTCTCTCTTCCACTCAAGGCATTTGGGTTGGCTATCGCGGCGATTGTGTACACCGAGACGCATTTGCTTTGGGGGGAGCTCTGGTATGGCGCGAAGCTATTCACTGTCAATCCCCAGGGATTCCCCTGGGGGAACGAGCGAGTGGCGTCGAATCTTTGTTTTCTCCACGGAAGTGATTACGTACCCGCCTACGGTTCCAACTGCTGGTTTCTGAACTACGACGAGCTCCTTTACGTTGCCATCGGGATGTTCATTCTTGGCTGGCTGATATCAAGGACGAGTTCAATCAGGGGGGCCGCTGCGACCGAATCCTAGTACTCCAAATCGCGTTCTTGCCGGGCGGACCCTGTAAAATCAGACAGGATAATCTTCAGTTTAAGAAGTGTGGTCTGGGTTGCCCCATGCACGTTTGTTTATCCGGCCCATGACGACGCATGAACCAACTTCTCCTACCAAGGATTTCAGAGCGAACTTGAATGCGTCGGGTCTCTCCAGTGCGTCAACCATCGAAAGCCCGTATCGTTCGGAGATCTCCTTGATCAGAACCTGAGAGCCGGCGCTTCCGAAGACCGTGCTGAGTACAGAATCAACTGCCAGTAGCCTCTCGACGCCTTGGGCATAACTAGATGCGGCAGAAATCTGACTCACTGGTAGCAGTTCATCCAGTCCCCTTTTCGTAATAAGCTGTATGGATTTTCCCTCCATCTCGATATCAATCCTTGGTCGGGGCTATATCGATAATTGGCGAAATCCAGCTTCCAAATCCTTATTATCCCATAATTCTCCATTTGATTGGTTGAGTACGGCGAACGATGCTCCCGTAATTGCTTCGTTCCTCTCGGACCCACGGATCGAAAGAATTCTTACCATCGGCAAGGAAATCAACGACCTCCTTTACAAGATCAAAACAGCGTCGAACTATCTCTCGGGTGACGCCCAAGCCGAGGATGCCGCGGAGGTGGAACTAGCGAGGAGCCAACTCGCTTGGGAGGTTTCAAGGGAATGGAAAGAAGCTGTGGAGTTGCTTCCGGCGTTGGAAGAGGGCATCGAAAAGCTCGAGGCCCAGGAACGCCAACTGGTGAATGCCCGCAAGATGAACGTGGGGCTGGCCCGGATTGAAGGCTTGAGCGGAAAGGAAAGGCAGAAGCACTTCTCGGAGGCAGCAACGACGGCTCAGGTTAGGATTTCGGAAATCCGGAATCTGATCAATGCGATGGAGGCGCTGGAGAAGGACCTCAGCACCGTGAGGAAGGCTCCCCACATGTGCCCGCGTTGCGCCTCAGCCAAAGTGTCATACAGAATAACTCCCTCGGAACTCGGTTTCACTCTCTGCAAGTGCGACGAGTGCGGGAACGCCTGGAAGATTACGGAATTCTCGCTGCGCGCCCGCTAGTCTGCTGAGGACTCGATTTTCCCTTCGGCCGTGCCCCCCCAAATGGAGGCGTCTCTCATCTTTATCATCGTGTGCTTGCCGCATAGACGGTAGGTCTCATCTTCGAAAGTGACCACCCAGGCCGCCACCTGATAGCAGCTGGAGACTTCGCATCCGTCCCCAGTCACGACTCTTAGGATTGCTGCCTGGTCGGCTGAGCCTTGCATGGGAAACAGGCAGGTCCGCAGCATACTTCTCATTTTTCGTGGTTTCAGCAACCACCCTTGTCTGGGCATTGGGAAAAAACATAGGAGGTCAATTCATGTTGCCCGGGTCTGGCTCGAGATTTGGGTCGGACGTGGTCTGAAGTCATTTTACTGATTGCAACT
>DATDGE010000257.1:0-1529 GCA_036522255.1 Nitrososphaerales archaeon
CGCGAAGTTGTTCACACTTCAATCTTCAGCACATTGATTCGGCTCCCCGACCGTCTCGGGCAACTAAGAAGGAACCTTGGTGTCTTGGCGGCATTTGAAACATCCGAGGAGGGGAGGGACCTAATCATGAAACTTGGGCTGCCTGGTGGAATCCCAGACGCGTCGGAGATGAAATCAAAAATGATGGATGAACAAACGGCAAGGAGAGAACTGGACAGACTGAGGAGCCTGAAGCCACGTGACTTGTGGAAGATAACTTTGGAGTTCAATCCAAAGAAGCCTCCCAACCCCGCTATCCTAAAATTGCTCGCGGAGGCGGAATCACAATGGAAACCCCTTGACAAATTCCGAAGCGTATTCGAGAAGAAATTCGCAGAATTAATGAGCGATCCCGAAATAGTCAGATACGTGGTGAACATCCATGGTATGGCTTTCCCTGAGGTTGCGCCCCTTGCGTTAGTAACCATGTGGCACGAGGGCGAGGCTAGGTATCCAGCCATCGACGACGCTGACTACTGGGACCCGAAGATGTACACCTCCCGGTCCGGCCTGGTCAGAATGTATCCTAGATTGGCCCGGCACGCAAAGAGACTCTGCGATGGGGCACTCGCAGGGTCCCGAGCAGCGGCGGAACTTTTTTGAACATGCCAGTCGAAATTCTTCTCGGAGTTACGGTCCTCAGCCAAGGCGGAACGACGACCGTCCCGATGCGTGTCCAGGAGTTGCTAGGACTGAAGCCCACGCCTGATAGGAGGGAAAAAATCCTATGGACAGAAGGGGGGGACGAGATTGTTGTGAGCAAAGGAACCCCCCAGTCAAGTTTCAGAAAGACAATGCTGAGAAGAGGCGGCAGGGCGGCTGTTCCCAGGCACATAATGAAGGCCCTGAAACTGAAATCCAAGCTTCATGACGAGGACAAAGTACTCTGGTTACAAAAGGGGAATCAAGTCATTGTCAGGAAAGGAACACCTAAGTCGATTCCGACCGACTATGTCTTCTGAGTTTCGATCCCGGTGCTAGAGGCAGAAGCCGCCAAGGAGATCAGCTCGCTGTGGTCAATCCTGCCCAACGGCGATAGCGACATGACTGACTGGTAGAGGAAATAGGAGGCTACCAAGATGAATAGGTCTGATCCCACGTTCTCCACGTTTGTGCCGAAGTATCCGAGAGGAATCCAAATCGTGAAGAATAGAATGTAACCCAGAAGGCTAAACCCGAGCATCCTGACGAACCTTCTCATCGTGCGGTCTTCGGTCCTTCGTGCTGCCACGATGAGGGACCCCGCCGCGATTGTAAGGACAACTCCCAGCACAACGAAGTACTGAAGGGTTCCAATCACGACCCACAAAGGCGAGGAATCGGAGAAGGGTGGTGATGTGAAGAAAATAAGCGAGAGTATGACACCGCTGCTGAACACAATCGCGACCGCCGGCCTTCCAAAGGTGCGCCAATGGAGGGTGTCCCTGTGAAAGAAATCGGTTTCCTGGGCAGCGCGGATGCTGCTGTCGACAAAAAGAACAAGGACTACC
>DATDGE010000258.1:0-6959 GCA_036522255.1 Nitrososphaerales archaeon
TATCGAAAGTGTGCGCGAGATGAAGGACACCTGCCTCATCGAAGAGCCTCCCAACAATCTGCACTCCTACCGGTAGACCCCGGACGAAACCCGAGGGGATCGACAGGGCAGGGAAGCCCAGGTAGTTGAAGGGCAAGGTCAGGCGGTTAAGCGCCGAATAGACCTCTACTTCCTTCCCTTTGATGTTCACCTTGGGCTGTCCTATCGGCGGAGCCGGGATGCAGGTGGTGGGGAGGGCAAGAAAATCAACCCCCATCATCGAGTTCACAAATCTCTCTATCGTGGAGGGTCTGGCATTCAAGGCGTTCACGTAATCGACTGCCCTCACATCCTTGCCCAGCTCCATCAGCTTCCTCACGTCGTCGCCGTACAGCTCGGGAGAACTCTCGAGCCACCCGAGGTGGAACGCAGTAGCTTCCGCCCGCCGAATCAAGAGCCATCTGTCGTAAATCAGGTCCAAACTTTCGAGATCTACATCATTGGTGGTGCAACCGATTTCCACCAACTTCGAAATGAATTTGTTGAAGTTCTCTTCCACACTTGGATCTAAGATCTCGCGGGCGTAATTCCGAACTACGCCGATTCGTTCCCCCTGAAACGGAAGCGACAGGCCGTCGATATAGTCGGTTGCCTGGGAATCGACCGTGGTCACATCATCCTTCTCGTGCCCGGCGATGACACCCAGGGTTGCTGCGGCGTCCCAGGCATTTGACGAAAGGATGCCCACAGTGTCGAGAGATGCTGCGAGGGGGATCACGCCAAGCCTGCTCACCCTGCCGTATGTCGGTTTGAGGCCGAGAACACCGCAGAGGGCGGCAGGAATCCTGACGGAGCCGGCGGTGTCGGTCCCCAGGGCGGTCACAGCCAACCCCGCAGCGACGGCCGCAGCGGAGCCCCCGCTGGACCCACCCGCTATGCGGGATACATCCCAGGGGTTCCGAACTGGGCCGTAGTGAGGGTTCACGCTAGTGACTCCGGCCGCGAATTCATGCAGGTTTGTGGTCCCAACGATTACCGCCCCGGCTTCCTTCAACTTCTTCACGACGGGGGCATCATAGGTAGCGACGTTGTTAGCAAGAATCTTGGAGCCCGCAGTACACCTAACTCCCTCGATGTAGATTATGTCCTTGATTGCGACTGGGATTCCGTCAAGAGGGCCCAACGGGTTTCCGGACTTGAACCTCTGTTCGGAGTTAGCCGCGGCTTTCAAGGCTGAGTCGGCGAGGATCGTGATGAAGCAGTTCAGTTTCGGGTTGAGCTGCTCAATCCTCCTGAGGTATTCCTTTGTCGCATCGACGGGGAGGTTCGACCCCGAGCTGTACGCCTCCGACAGTTCCTGAATGGTCCTTGGCATTGGTGAGGGAGTGAGGGAAACCAAACCGAGTTCTGGTCAACCCCGCTGGGATATCTTGAGTCTTGCTGCCATTGATCCAGCTCGTTGCGAAGGGCCACCCCCTGCATCCGGAAGAATTTTACCCACGTCGACACCGCCCCCCGCCATAATATGGCGGACCTGAACGACGAGCGAGCTGCATTGCTGGATGTTGGAGTAGGGCCTTCGGGACCTTTCAAGATAGACGCGAACCTTGTCGTAACGGGGAGGACGTGTGTCCTGGGGAGCAGCGGGAGTGGCAAGAGTTACGCCGTTGGCGTGCTTTGTGAGGAGCTCTGCCGGCACCAAGTTCCATTCGCGATCGTGGACACCGAGGGAGAGCACACGGGTCTGAAGGAGAAGTTCGAAACCATATGGGTCGGCGAAGAGCAAGGGAGCGACTTGTCCTGGGGGAACCTTGACCTCGAAGACTTGGCCCGACAGGCTCCTGACATTCCGCCTTTGATTCTCGACGTCTCGGACCTTTCTGACCCAAAGGAGAAGATTGCGTCCTTCATCGGGGCTCTCTATTCAACGCTCACGGAAAGGAAGACGCCGTACCTGGTGGTAGTGGAGGAGGCAGACAAGTTCGTACCTCAGTACGGTCAGAGGGTCCCAATCTTCGCAGAAGTGGCGAGGAGGGGAAGAAAGAGAGGGATGGGACTCATGATCTGCTCTCAGCGACCATCTCTGGTGGACAAGAATGTCTTGAGCCAGTGCGGAAACCAGCTTATCGGCAAGCTGATCATTCAGAACGACCTTCAGTCGGTCGCACAATTCTTCCCGGGGAAGGGACTCCCGAAGGAGCTCACCGCCCTGAAGGCGGGGCAGTTCTTCGCCATGGGGGGGTTCTCACCGGTCCCGACGATGGTTACGGTAAAGACGCGGCTGACCAAGCCGGGAGGAGTGACCCCACCGCTCGTGAGAAGGGAAGTCAAGAAATACGTGGGTCCGATGAACACCAAAGTGACAACCATGGAGGCTGAGGACCATAGGACCCTGAGACTCCAGGGGAAAGTGGCCCTTGGCCTAGTCCCGTCAGTCAAACTGGAAGACATCCCTATGATGGTCAGGCGTGAGCGGAGTTTCGGCTTATTCGGGCCCAGGGAGACGGTGACTGGTGTCGACACCCAGTACCGGACCCTCATTCAGCTTGGGGTCAAGATTAGGCGCGGACTCCTGAAAAGGAGGTTTGAGACGGTGTACGCCTACCTCGACGGTGCGACCGGGAAGGAGGTGTCCATCAACAAGGGTCTGGAAGTCATCCGAGGGTTTGAGAAGCTCCTTGGATTGACCACCCTCCAAGTCGAGGTCCTAAGGGAGACTAAGCCCGACAGCGACACCAGCGCCCTCGACGTGGCCAGCAGTCTAGGCGAATCAAAGTCCACGGTTTCGAGGGTATTGAACTTCTTGAATGAGAAGAGGTTGGTTAGGAGCATTGAGGTCAGGAGAAGGAAGCTGTACAGACGCTTGACTGACCTCCCCGGGGAGCCTTCTGAATTCACTCCGCTTGAGCTTTCAGAAATAGACCTGGGGAAAGCCAGGGTCATCCAGCCGAAGATAAGCGAGGCCGATGTCAGAGACGCGGTCAAGGGACTCTGGGACGGTGCAGACATCGACAGCTTCGAGCCGTTCCTATACCCCATATACAGGGCCGAACTTGTCGTCCGAAGGAAACACAGACAGGTGCTCGTGGACGGGAGAAGCGGTAGAGAACTGACTTTTTAGGCATCAAGCCGCCGGCAGAAAACTCAAGAGAGCGCCGGGGGTAGGATTCGAACCCACGCGACCCGAAGGTCACGGGCTCTCCTTGAAGAACTCAAGGCCCGCGCATTAACCACTCTGCCACCCCGGCGCCGAGATAACTCGACCGCGTTGTCTTCTTATGCTTTCGTCGAAGCGAGGCTGAAAGCTGGAGGACCGTGCGCCCCCGATAGTCCATCACTCCTTTCTGAACATGCTGATGAATCTGGCGACTGAGAAGGAATGGTTTTACAGAGGGGGACGTCGCGCCAGCCCAGATGGACTTCAGAATCCGCCCTGCCACGGCCGAGGACAAGGGGCCGCTCATGAGTTTCATCAAAGACGTTTGGGGCGGCCACGACTACATCCCCGAGGTATGGGATGACTGGCTCGGAGACCCCACGGGTAAGATGTTCGTCGTTGAAGTAGGTGGCGTCCCGGTGGGGATGAATCACTTGAAGTTCCTAGAAGATGGCTCAGCTTGGTTTGAAGGGGTGAGGGTCCATCCGGACCACCGCGGCAGGGGCCTTGCTTCAATGCTCGGAGAGAATTCTATGAAAATCGCCAAGGACAGGGGGGTAGACGTCTTCCGACTGACAAGCGGGTCCCACAACAAAATAGCCCACAGGCAGATCGCGAGAATCAATTTCGCTGAGGTGGCGCGCTTCAGCGCGTATGAACCCAAGGGCAAAGTTAGGCCCAGGCCAACCAATGACACCAAGAAAGTCACGGCCAAAGAATTCTCCCAAGTTATGAGTCGGATCGAACAAACGAAAGAATACCAACTCGGGAGAGGAGTCTTCTGGCACAACTGGACGGCTACCTCTTTGTTGCCCAAGGTCTTTAGAGAGTTGCTGGATGAGGGTGCCGTCTGGCGCAACGGCGAAGCGGTGGCGGTCGTGCGTGAGGGGGGCGAAGGTAACCAGAGATGGGAGGAAGTATGTTTCTTGGGCGGACCCGAATCAGAGGCGTGGAAACTTCTGAATTCTCTGTTCGGACAGAAAGCCGGGGTAACCAAGCGTTGGGTGTTCCTTCCCCAGAAGTCTCCTTTGATCCATAGGCTGAGGGCGGAAGGGTTTGTGAGGAATTTCTCAATGATACTGTTCGAAAGGCGGGCCGCCAACGGTTAAAACGAGCGCGCCTGTGAGTAAGAGCATGAATCAGAAAACAACCAAAGTCGCGGTTCTTGGGGCGGGGTTGATGGGACACGGAATCGCGCAAGTGGCTTCCCAGATGGGAGGCTTTGATGTGTCCATGCTCGACGTGGAGCAGAGGTTTGTTGACCGAGGCATGCAGATGGTAAGCGAGAGTGTCGCGAAATTCGTCGAGAAGGGGAAGCTTACCAAGGATCAAGGGGATGCGGCGATATCAAGGATCCATCCGACTACAGACCTTGCCGAAGCCCTTCAGGGCGCCGAGCTGGTAATCGAAGCAGCGACCGAAGACCCAAAGCTCAAGCTGGAGCTCTACCAGCGGGTGTCGAAGCTCGCAGACGAAAACGCCGTCATTGCTTCGAACACATCTTCCATCAGCATAACCCTTCTTGCTTCAGCGACAAAGATTCCTGAGAACGTGTGCGGAATGCACTTCTTCAACCCCCCTCAACTCATGCCCCTCGTCGAAGTGATCAGGGGAAACAAAACGTCCGACAAGACCGTCGAGAGAGTCAGGGGAGCATCTTCGAAGATGGGAAAGGAGACAGTCCTATGCAAGAAGGATTCCCCCGGGTTCATCGTTAACAGAATTCTGGTCCCGGCGCTCAACGAAGCCATCTTTCTCGTCCAGGAAGGAGTGGCCGACCCCGAGGACATCGACAAGGCCGTAAAGCTTGGCCTGAATTGGCCCATGGGTCCGTTACAGCTTCTTGATTATGTAGGGCTCGATACCACGTTCAACATCACCCAGGTGTTCATGGAAGAGTTCCAAGATTCGAAATTCCGACCGAGTCCGCTCCTGCGAGAGATGGTGCGCGCCGGGATGTTGGGCAGGAAGAGCGGCAAAGGCTTCTATGAATGGAACTCTCCAGGCTCGACTAAGACGAAATAAGCTTCTGCTTCAATTCCGCTGTGAATGGGACGGTCTTCCCTCGACTGTCGGTGAGGGCGTGGATTGTGTGACCCGTGCACAGGAGCTTCTCCTCAGGAATCTTGTAGATCTCGTTTTCGAATCTGATGCTGCTGTTCCCAATTGTCGAAATCTTTGTTTTGACCAAGACCTCGTCTTCGAACCTGGCAGAGGCGCGATAGTCGGCGTGTGCCTGGACCACGGGGAACTCCAGCTCGTGTTTCACCCATTCCGAGTAACCAAAGCCGATGTCTCTGAGGAGGCTAACTCTCCCTACCTCCATCCAAACAAAAAATTTGGCGTAATATACGACCCCCATGGTGTCGGTCTCTTCGTATCGGACCCGCAGCTTTTGCTCGTGCCAACTGCCCATGGCTGACGCGGCGGAAACTCGATTCTTTAACGTGATGAGGACGCTAGGGTTATTACAATCTCGGCTCGGCCACCGAGACATGAACTACGAAACCATCGCCGTCTCGAAGGATGGCATGGTAGGGGTGATCACCCTCAACCGGCCCCAGGCCATGAACGCCCTGAGCACCACGATGGTGACTGAGCTCATTTCGGCTCTGTCGGGGTTCGAAAAAGACGATGGAGTCAGGTGCCTGGTCATCGCAGGCAGCGAGAGGGCGTTCTCCGCTGGTGCGGACATCAAGGAGATGGCGGAGATGACCGCCGTACAGATGGCAATGACTGGCCACTTCTTCCCTCTCTGGGATAAGGTCGGAAAGTACCCGAAACCAATCGTGGGGGCGCTCAGCGGGTTCGTACTCGGAGGGGGCCTTGAGTTGGCAATGAGCTTGGATGTGCTAATAGCTTCTGAGACAACCCAGTTGGGACAGCCGGAGATAGACATCGGAGTGATCCCGGGAGGAGGAGGGACCCAGCGACTAACGAGGGCCGTTGGGAAATACAAGGCGATGGAGATGGTGCTGACAGGCAAGAGGATTGGAGCAGAAGAGGCGAAGTATCTGGGCCTGGTGAGCAGGGTCGTGCCAAAGGAGGCGTATTTGGAGGAGGCGATGAAGGTCGCAAAGGAGATCGCGTCGAAGTCTCCTGTCGCGACAAGGCTGGCAAAGATGGCGGTCAACAAGGCCTTCGAAATGGGCCTTGGGGACGGGATCGACTTCGAGCGGGAGCTCTTCTATCTTCTCTTCGCTTCAGAGGACGCGAAGGAGGGGATGAAAGCGTTCATGGAGAAACGGCAACCCGATTTCAAAGGGAAGTAAATGGAATACCAGACGGTGAAGACGGAACGCAAGGACGGCGTCTTCTGGATTAGCCTCAACAGGCCCGATAAGCTCAACGCGTTCAACGAGCAGATGGGGAACGACCTTCTGGAGGCTCTCAAGGAAGGAGAGAAATTGCCCGAGGCGCGGTGCATTGTCATTACCGGTGAAGGAAGAGCGTTTTCGGTTGGTGAGGACCTGAGCACAAACAAGTCCAGCTATGAGAGCGGGAAACCCGTCTTGCTGGGGGAAGTCCTGAAGAGGAAGTACAACCCGATTGTGCAACGAATTAGGAGGATGGACAAGCCCGTGGTGGCAGCCGTCAACGGCGTAACCGCTGGCGCTGGACTAGGACTTGCCCTTGCTTGCGACCTGAGGGCAGCTTCGGATAAGGCGACATTCCACGAGGCGTTCATCAAAGTGGGCCTCTCCCCCGACTCTGGGACCAGCTTCTGGCTGACCCGAATATTGGGACTTGGGAAGGCGATGGAGGTGGGACTCCTTGGAGAGCCCATTGACGCGGCAAGGGCCATGAGCCTCGGCCTCGTCAA
>DATDGE010000259.1:0-3977 GCA_036522255.1 Nitrososphaerales archaeon
GGACAGTGCAAAGTTCAGGGAAGCCCTCGCGTCCTATTTCGACAGGATACTTTCACTCATGCGCTCCTCCTCGAAGCTTGACGACCTCAGATAGCAGGAATAGCCCAAAGGAGGGGAGGGGCCGCTCAAGGTCGCGGGCCCTGGTGGTTACAGCTTTAGTCGGCGCAGCCATTTTCGGGCTGTACGTCGGATACCTTGCCTTGACCAACGACAGCTTTCCTGCGCAGCAGAGACCAATCGACCAATATGCGAGAGTCGTCTCGTCATCGTTCAACGGAACGGAGTTCGCCTTCCAGGTGAGATGGCTAAACGGAAGCTACCTCCCCCTGTACGCCCAGCTTACTTCACCGGCCTCAGATTCCGCCAATACCCCGGTTTGCGAAACCGGGCTGGCCAAGGTGGCGGCCAACCAGACGCTCTTCATGCCATTCACAATCAGCCCTCCAGCGGCCACTCTGACAAACGTGGACCTCTCCATCGCCGTGCAGTCGCCGGCCAATGGTGGACAGTTCAGGATAGTATACAACATCGCGAGCACATCGGCTACGAACGCAGCAATCACGCCGTCCAATTACTCCTGCCACCAGCCCACCGGAATCCAGTGACGAAAGTCTCCGGCACGCTTTTAGTGGGACAGATGGCGCGTCGAGTTGGAACTCAAAGGCTTGTGTCGTTGGAATCTTTTGCCGCTGGGTGTCATCATGCTCCTTTCTCTATCGCCCCTGACGGTCGCCTCCGCGGGCGAGTCCCTTAGTATGCGCGTTTACTCCGATGGCTACGTGAGCGTGACCCAAGTCGTCGCGTCGCAGCTTAGGTTCCTGTGATTGGCTGGATCGGTAGGGGTTCTCCGTGCTCCCCGGCCGCGCATCCGCATCCCTGGACGTGGCCACCGCGTCTGAGCGTTCCTCTGTAGAGCCCGTCCTCCAGCTTTCTGCCTGTCTTGGCTTCCCATGCTTCTATGGGCATGCCGTACTTCTGCTGAATCCTGTCACGATACCATTCTGGTATGACATTAAATGAACAGAATGGAATTATTCTAAGGTCTGGAGTAAGGTAGTGAATGTCGCAGCGCTGGAGTCTCTCCTCATCCTGATTGTATTTATCTTGGAAGTGCATCATCCCAAGGAACATGCTCTTCAGGTGGAACTGTCCGATGGCGGTGTAGTCATGCTTGATCAGCGCATCTGTCAGCAACTTCGCGAAGCTCAGACTCTTTGGTTGCTTCTCCTTGTTGACGAAAGACGAAATTCTAGTCAGGACCTTGGCCGCCACGATGTAGCGGTTCGTCCCTGAGTAGATCTCCTCGCTCTTCTCGTCCAAGTACTCTATCATTCCTGCGATGTCGACGAACTCTGGGAGCGGAATTAGCCTCTTCTTGTCCGGGTCGTTGAAGACGTAGGTCCCTGCGCCGCACGCGAAGTGTATCGAAAGCTCGTATTGCTCTTTCTTGGTGAAGGCCTCTATGAAGCCCGTCACCGGTGAGCACGAGGGGACCGGGAACCAGCCGTCCTTTGAAATCTCGCCGTTGGTCTGTTCCTCTATCCTCTCGATGCAGTCCGGAATCGTAATTCTGTATTTCGCTCTTTCAGTCTTGGTCAGTCTTCCTGTGAGCGAGACAGGCTGGAAGTTCACGGCGTGGACCGTGTCGAGGTTCCTCTGTCCGAAGCGTATGATGTCTCCAAGTTCGTGGTCGTTGATCGACTTTATGACGGTCGGGACGAGGACGACCCCGACTCCGACCTTGCGGCAGGCCTCGATGGCGTACGGCGCCTCCCAATGGTTCTTCGGGTTAGTCCTTGGCGTTGTTCCGTCGAAGCTCATGTACAAGTTTGAAACCCCTGCCTCCTTCAGCCGCTTGGCAAGCCCTGGGTTCAGGGCGAGGTTGATGCCGTTGGTGTTAAGCTGGATGTGGTCGACTCCTTCTTCCTTCAGGATCCTGATGATGGTCGGCAGGTCCTCCCTGATGGTGGGCTCCCCGCCCGTAATCTGGACTGAGTTGCCTGCGACCGGCCTTTCGGCCTTCAGGGTGCGGCCCATCTCCCTGATCTGGTCCAGGGTCGGCTCGTAGACGTAGGCTCCTTCGAGCCCCTTCTTGACGTAGAAGAAGCAGTACCAGCAGGTCAGGTCGCATCTGTTCGTGACAATGATGTTGGACAGGCCGGTGTGCGAAAGGTGGTTCGAGCACAGGCCGCAGTTCGCGGGACATGAACAGACATCGAGCGGGACGTTCGCCGCGTGCGTCCCCTTGCCGTCCTTCCAATAGCGTGAAAACTTGCTGTACATTGCATAGGATCCGAAATACAGTTCTTCGGTCTCTCCGTGCTCGGGGCAGGTCTTCGTCATCCAGACCTTGTTATCCCGCTCGAAGACGATCGCAGGAAGTATCCTGTTGCAGTCTGGACATATTGATTGAGTCTGGCGGATGAAATTCCCCTTCGAAACTTCCTTCTTGAGTTCTAGACTCACGTCTGCGATTTGAGCCATTCGGATTCGCCTTGGACTGGCGCTTGTCCGGGTGCGCATATAAGCATTTTAACTTTACAGAGGGTGAAAGGTTAAGACCCTGTGCTTTGGTTCCTGGTGTCAGATTGTCCCTCCAGTCCAGGAATCCCGATAACTTTGCGAGCAGGAGTTACTACCAGGAGGGTCCCGCAGGCCTTGCATTTGTAGAAGGAGTTGACTCCTTCGTCGGTCTTCTGGTCACCCACATATTCCAACGTTTCGTGTTTGCAAGGAGCCATCAAGGAGGAGCGGATAATGCGCGAATTTACGCTTTTGGCCCGGGGCGCGAATTCGGAGGAGTTCGACTTTGGGCCTGAGCGAGCGGGCTTCGGCTTCGCTTGAGGCCCTGGGGTTGACCGGGAGCGAGGTCAAAGCGTACGTAGCTCTCCTGAAGGGAGGGACCATGACGGCCAGCGAAGTTAGCAGGGAAGCGAGGATTCCCTACTCGAAGGTCTACGACGCGCTCGGGTCACTCCACAAGCGGGGCTGGGTGGAGGAGCAGAAGAGCAGGCCTATCGTGTACACTGCGAAGCCGCCCGACGCCGCGTTGGAGGAGCTGAAATCGAGGCAGGAGACGGAGCGGAAGGAGATGGAGCAGGTCGCACTGGAGGAACTGATGGGGGTCTACGTGAGCAGAGGCGAACAGGAGAAGCCAGACATCTGGATTATGCGAGGCACCAACGAGATTCTTTCGAGGGTCAAGAACTTGCTCCTGAATTGCAGGGCGGAGCTCTTGATCGCGCTGCCTCCGCAGCTCCTGCCCTTCACAGACAGGATCGACCCGCTGATGGCTGCACTGAAGGAGAAGGGAGTCAGGAGCCTGATACTCACGTCACCCGAATTGCCTTCGAGTGCTGCAGACAAGTTTGCGAGGTATGCGGAGATCAGGACCAGGAAGACGATGTACGGCGGGGGTTTGATATCGGACTCGCGCGAGGTGGTCCTGCTTCTCGGAGGTGGGGAGCAAGGGACACTCCCTCTCGCAATCTGGGCGTCCCATCATGGGCTGGCGAGCTTCGCAAAGGACTACTTCGAGTTCCTGTGGAACTCCCCGGGGACGTCAAAGCTTTGAAACCCACCTGGGGGCCCGAAGTCAAGGACGAGGCTGCTGTAATCAAAAGCCTGGGGGCGGAGGCCGGGCTCTCTCAGGAAGAGGCGACGCTTTACATCGAGCTGCTGCGAGCAGGCCAGATTCCATTGGCCGAGACGGGACCTACATCGAAACTATTGGACAAGGGTTTGGCGATAATCTCAGGGGACGGGAGGCGGGTGATTCCGGTCCACCCGCGGCTGGGAATTGCAAACCACTACAGGGTTTGGAGGGAGGTCATGGTCAGGGAGATTAACGACAGGAGGATGCGGACCGACAAGCTGATCCTCGAGCTGATTCCTTTGTACGAGGCCGCAATGGAGAAAAAGACCACGGGCGGGGGCGGTTGAGGAAGAATGGCCGATTCTGGGCATGAACACGAGAT
>DATDGE010000260.1:0-2083 GCA_036522255.1 Nitrososphaerales archaeon
CGTCCAGCACACTGTTCAGCGGGCTGAGCACCACGAGCATAACCGGATCTAGCACCTCAATCTCGAACGTCTTTTCAGTCGCAGCGGGCACGGTTCCTGTATCTGGCTATGTGAAAGTCACCCTTACGGCCCCCGCCTACAGTTCGTTTACGATAAAGTGGGGAAGTGGTCAGCCGACGGACTTCCAGGTCACTTACACGTACAGGTCGACGTAGAGGGGCTTATCGAATGAGACTTCCACACATTCCTTATCGGCGCAACTACCACATCAGCGATTCCCGGATGAGAAGCATTTTCAACCGACGGAGAATTTTGCTCGGGCTAAGCGCAGCCCTGGTCGTTTTTTCGATTTCTTTGCCATTCATAGCAGGAACGAACTCCTACCCTCTGGCCGTAATCGAAGGGGACAGCATGTACCCAAGCCTACACAACGGAGACCTTGTCTTTTTCTCGGCACCGACCTCTCCAGTTCAGAACGGAACAGTGATAGTCTTCGTCCAGGCGAGGAGCGGAATTCCTCAACTCGACTCGATTCTTAGGCCCGTGGTGATTCACAGAGTCATCGGCATCGGTCTTGAGCCCAATGGGATGAAATATTATAGGACGAAAGGAGACAACAACCAGAATCCCGACCCGTTCGTTACCGACGCTTCCAATGTACTGGGAGTCCCGATGGCCGTGGTTCCGTACGCAGGTTTCCCTGTCCTTTTCGCAAAGTCTCCCTACGGCATGGTCACCATCACTGCAATGGTCTCCCTCTACTTCTTCGCTGGGATTGATACCAAGCTGGAGGATATCGACGAGAGGAAAAGGCTCGTCGCCGTGTTCGCCCGCCATTCACTCAACGGAGACATAAGCGCAGCTCAATTCGAGCGCCTCAAGCTTGCAGTGGAATACTACAACGACATGCCCATCGATCTCTTGAGAGACCCAACGATCCTTTCGACCGTCGATTGGCTAAGAGGGGGAGGACTAGCCAAAGATTGGAAGGAGGAACCTCAGCTATGCCCACAATGCGGTTCCTGGTCGTTCAGCATAAGCGACGGCGACAAGGCCCTGATTGTCTGTCCGCGCTGCATTGAGGGTGGCAGGGCGTGAGCATGATCACGGGCACCGGTTGCCCCTACCTTACGATAACAAAACAGTAAACGGTCTGCTGGACCCCTCCGTTCGTCAAAGTGACGGCGATCGTGTAGCCTCCCGCATGGATCTTCTGGTCGACGACAATCTTCACCCCCAGGCTGTAAGGGGATCCCCCAACAGGAATTGCGGAAACGCCTGGGATAACTTGAATCAAATTCAGTTTTGAAGAACCGACCTCCGAATCTGAGGTAGTAACCGCCATGGGACCAGACCAGCTCCCCGTGACATTCAAAGTGAATGACGCGTGCCCACCAGGAGCGATTGCAGCGGTATTCGTCCCTGAAACGCTAACATGAAATCCCGGGTCATAGCCACTGCTTACGAACCCCAGGTAGTTGCCCGACAACGACGTGAACCAGAGACCCCCATCTGTGGCAGCAATGGAAAGGTCATTTTGTATGTCTGTGTAGTTGGAAGCGGGCGGGTTTGACTCGCTGTACTCGGTCAGCGTCCCCGTCCCGGGGTTCAACAGTGAAATCTTGTTGGCGTAGTGCTCGTTGAACCAGACGCCTCCCTTGGTCGCTTCAATTACATACGCGGGGTTGATGGGCGACCACGCCACACTGGACGTGGGATAAGTTGTCCATGATTTCGCCCCAATGTCGTATCGGACTACATTTGACGCACTATGCTGCGTCACCCATAGGCTCCCGCTCGAATATGAAGCGCTGATCGGAAGCAGAAGCTTGAACCCATCCCCCACGAGCAGAGGAGTGATCGTCGCAGAGGTCAGCGAAGGGTTGAACGAGTAGATGTGGCCGTTGCAAACGCAGGAATGAGTCGAAGAGTTGATCGACTGGTTTATTGTAGAAAGAAATGCAAGCGTCGAATTCACGAAACCTAGCTGCAGAGGCTCATCAGAACCCAGCCCCGCCAAGCTTACAGTCGTCAGGGTCATGTCCGTGGAGATCCTCCCTAGCTTCGCTGGGGTGTTGGCCGA
>DATDGE010000261.1:0-5576 GCA_036522255.1 Nitrososphaerales archaeon
GATGCTACTGTCCACAAAAAGAACAAGGGCTACCGTGACCACTAAGATTCCTGGTCCGCCTCCCCCGAAGGAAAGGTACGGAATGAATCCCGAGTTATTCAAGAAAAAGAACAGGACGGCCAGGAGGAAGACTGCAGTCCAATTGGCGCGCCGTTTGTATGTCCCACCGACGAGCACACGACCGAACGCGATTGCTCTGTAAAACGCAAAGAGTGAAACTCCTAGTGCCACAAGATTCAAAGCAACGTCGGCCACGACGAAGTAGTCAACGGACGTGAGGCACGACCTCCATCCCTGTTGCTGAAACCGAGAAGCGGAAGTAGCCATGTAGCGGTGGAATCCCCACCATCTTCTTGATGCGGAAGAGAGGTGTGATCGCGAGTCCCTCCTCGTAGAGCTTCATCTCGATCACCCCGTCGAAGAGTTGTTCCATTGTGGTCAGCGTATTCTGTGGGTGCATCCCATCTTCTGCCAGGGCAAAGGTCACCGAATCTTGCTGTTTGAGGTCAGAAAGCAGCTGCGACCAGTACGAGTACAGGGATTCGAGGGGGTTTAGCACCAATAGCGGTGATAGGATGTCGGTCGCGACTCTTACGCGCCTTTCTTTGTTGCGATGAACTGCCTCCTTGATGTTAAAGGAAAGAGAGGGTGAGTCCTTTAGGTCGCAACGGGTTTGTGATCCAGAGCTGGCAATCCATTCTGGTACTCGTTCGACGCCGATACCTACTCCCTTCATGTCTCTCAGAACATCAGTGACAGGGCGGTGCGTTGCGTAGAGGCAAAAGTCTCCCTGGATGAGGCCGGAGCGCACAAACCAGTAGCAGAGTACCTCTTTTCCAATTCCCGGAGGCCCCACAACCAGTATCGAGGACTTGTCAGGATAGCCGTCTTCGCCCAGGATGTGGTCCAGGGTGGGAACCCCAGTGGAGACCAATTGCCATCAGGTTTCTTTCAAAGCAGATAAGGGTATATTTCGGAAAGTACTTCCCTCACGAGTACATTCCCTCAGAAATGAAATCAAGAAGAAGCTCGTTGAACTCGTCGGGTTTGTCCAAGTACGCCCCGTGTCCGGCGTGCTCTACAATCACCAGCTTAGCGTGGGGCAGCGTTTCTTTCAGAGGTTTTCCGAATTCTTCGAGGGGGAAGACTCTATCCCGCTCGCCCCAGATCAGCAGGACAGGGATGTCCAGACCTGACAGCTTGCCTTTCTCTTGGTCCGCAATGCGATAAATTGACGGACTCACGAGGACGAGCGCGCCGACCCGCTTTGGTCGGGACAGAGCGTAGGCAAGCGCGAATCCTCCTCCCATCGAGGGTCCGACGATTACAAAGGGCGAGTCGCCGACGTTGAGTGCGTCGAATAGTTTGTCAAGCACGATATTGATTCTATCCGGGTCGTTCTTGAGGACTTTGGGGCTGAGCTTGTCGGACATCGAGCCTTTGCCCGCAGGGAGATCTATCGCGAAGACTCTGTATCCTTTTGACGAGAGCACCTCAAGCGTCTTTGTTTTCTTCCAAGAATCCAGCGAGAGTGCGTTGCCGTGGAAGAGAACGACAGTCTTCCGCTCTCTGTCATCGCCACCCAAGCCGCCGACGTTAGTCCAGTACCTTAGAGCCAAGCCTTCAATCGTAATCACGTCCTCGGGCATACTTTCCCCTCCTCCATTCCCTTTTCTTACTACAGCAACTGTTTGGGGAGGTTCTTAGACCAATCGAGTTCAATTTCAGCGCCCTCGATTACCTTCCTGAACGGACAGGCTCGAGCCATGCCCCAATGGACAAGCAGAGCTCGTTTCAGGTTCTGCGGGCCCGACGGGTCACATACCCGAGCGGGTTGCGTTTGGTTCCACGTTTCGTACATAGGTGCGAACCATCTTGGAACTCGGGTTGAAATCCCGGCGACCCCAGACCACCTTCACACGGCCCCCGGCTTCGCGCCCTACAGTCACGAGCTAAAGTGGGACCTCTTCCCCGTTGACCGTCAGCTTGAAGGAGAGTTCAACCGACTTCCTCAGGGTGGCATAGATTGGACAACGCCGATGTGTAAGAAGGGCGACCTTTGCTGTGTCGGACGGCAAAGCATCTGTCTGTATCCTTGTCTCCACGATGATCCTACGGAAGGATGAGTCGGCCCCATCAATCTCCCAGAGCCCCTTCATGTCCCACTCCCCGGTCGCGGTTGTTTCGAGCGAATCGACGGAAAGGCCGTACACTGCTGCGTTCCTAGCAAAGATTACGTTCTCGCAAAGCGCCACTGATGAAATGAAGAAGTCGGTCGGGGTCGGTCCCTTCCCGCCTCCCATGACCGAGATTGGCTCATCCTGAACCATCGTGAACCCTCGTACTGTCACCTCGGAGCGTTGGCCGCTTTGGAGTGTGGCGGTGGCCCTGTTAGAAGCAATCTTTTCTCCTGGTTGCGCCTTGAGTTCCTCGATACTTTTCGAGAAGAACTCCCCCATTTCGGGTGAAATCTTGGACATGTTTGCAGCGGTCGATGAGGTGATATTTGAACGAGGCACAAGTATCGACCGCGGTGAACATCCGAACCCATAAGTTCTGGGAAACCGCGACTCAGTAAGGCGAAACAGGTGTTCGACAGAGGACGTCGGCTATGAAGAACAGCAAGAAAGCATTGTCACCTCATCAACGGAAAGAACTGCTCGGAGTATTGAAATCACGTTTCGAGAAAAACATGAACCGACATCAAGCTCTTGAATGGTCGAGCATACAGGCAAGGCTAGAGGCTAGTGCTGAAGGACTCTGGCGACTCCATGAAATGGAAAGAACTGGCGGCGAACCGGACGTTGTTGGCCATGACAAGAAGACGAGCCATTTCGTTTTTTGTGATTGCTCTGCGGAAAGTCCGAAAGGCCGCAGGAGTCTTTGCTACGACCCTGAAGCGCTGGAATCAAGGAAACATGACAAACCAAGGGATAGCGCAATCGGCATGGCAACCGCGTTAGGCATCGAGCTCTTGTCTGAAGAGACATATCGAGAGTTGCAGAGACTTGAAAATTTCGATGTGAAATCGTCGAGTTGGGTGACAACACCTCCTGCCATCAGAAAGCTTGGCGGAGCCTTGTTTTGTGATCGCCGCTACGACGCTGTTTTCACGTATCACAACGGGGCGGAATCTTACTATGCCGCCAGAGGGTTCCGCGGTTCGCTCCGGGTCTGAGTTTGGCCGCACATGCGGCTGAGCGTTCAGAGTTGTCAGCCCCAATTGGGCTTTGGCCAGGGAGAGCCTGGAGAACCACTTGGATAGATTCGGGTCGGTGAAATCATACCGCGGGCCCGACGGGAACCGTCACGAACACCTTGACATGTTGGGCCCGAATTCGTGTGGTTGAGGGATAGGCTAGGCCAGTCTAGAGAACTCGTCGTACACGTTCTTCCGGTGACCAATGAAGAGGACGATGACCTTGTCTTGAGACTTGTGTATTTCGTAGATGACCCGAAAGTCGCCCACTCTGACCTTCCAGAACTGGGAAGGTGCAAGCCGTTCACCTACCTCGGGATGCGACTCGAGGGATTCCAAAACCTCGATCATGCGGGGCCCAACAGTTCGCTTGAGCTTCCTCAGAGAGTTCGCGGCCTTGGGAGTGAGGAGGACAGCGTAGGTCAAAAGACGTCTTTGAGAGGAACCAGTGACTCAGGACGCTCTCTTGCCTGCCTGCTTTCCTTTTGGAGCATTCCGTAGAACGCCCGCGTTCGCTCCCTTTCTTCGTACAGGGCAAGGATGGTCTTCACGGCTTCGCTTCGGCTGGAGAATCGCCCTTGAGATATCCAGCGGTCAAGCTCCTTGACGAGCTCCTCGGGAATCCTCACCTGCACCTGCGTTGTGGCCATCGCTGTAAACAGAATCGTCTACACTGATTTAAGCGTTCTTGTTCTCTGTGGGCCTGACGGGTTCAGCCACTAAGGAGGTTCGATACCTAGTCAGCATGGCGTAAATATCCGAGTAGACAGTCAGAAATCCAGTTTCCCGCCCACCTTCCCGAAATCCTATCGGGACAGGAATCTGGATAAGGGCGTTACGTTCGAACGTCTTAGGCGGCGACGGGGGCTGAGATTGATGTCGGTTTTCTCGTGAAGCGTCTCGTTAACATGAAGTAGACGACCGCTCCGAGAGCGATGGCGACGTAGAGGGAGCCGAACTCGGGGACGGTGACTCCAGCAACTGTGAGCGGAGTCTGACAGATGACCCAGACCGTCACGGAAGAAAGCCCGGCTGAGGCAAGCCAGGCATTAGGCTGACCAGTTGATATTTGGTTATACTGAACGCCGTCCCAGAACATTGGCTTGTTCCTGATGATAGCACTCGATCCCCCATCAGCGCCACCACCCGTGGCATAGTCCCCGGCGTTGCAATTGACAACTGCGAAGCCTGTGTCTGTTGCAGACACCACATAGGTCGAAGAGGTTGTTGCCGCGTATGCATACGGAACCGCGTAAAGAACCAACGGGAGGGTCAATGCCAGGGCGAGAACCAGAGCGCCTCTTTGCATCGGAGATCGAGCATCTGGATTGCATATAAGGTTCGTGAAGCCGAAATCTGCACACTTGGATTTCAGCTTCAGGCCAACTTTTAGAATAGGCTCTCATCCGCAGGAACTGCGGACAACGTGAGAGCGACCCGCTTCCTGATCCTTGCAGAGGTTGCTGCGTTCTTCGTCCTGCTCTTCTCTTCCAACCTGGCCTTCAGCTATCTGGGGTTCAGCGCCTCAGGCCTGATTCAGGGGCAATTCTGGACGCCCCTCACTTCAATCTTCGTCCACGTCGACATCTTCCACCTTGCGATCAACATGTTCTTTCTGTACATCTTCGGCATCGCCCTGGAAGAGAAGATAGGCCCGAAAAAGACGATGGCGATCTTCTTCGGAGCCGGGGTTGTGACTCTCCTAGTCGGCATCCCCTTCTACTCTCCCGAGACGCGAATAGTCGGCTCATCGATTGCGGTCTCAGCCCTCGTCGGTGCGGCCGTGATCCTCACGCCCAACCGGAAATCCCCCTTGCTGCTCTTCGTCCCCCTCGGCCTCGTCGCGATGATCTACTTGATCTTCAACGCCTTCATGCTCCTTTTCGACCAGACCGGGGGAGTCGCGTATCAGTCTCACATCATAGGCTTCTTCGTGGGTGTGCTCTTCGGGCTCGGCTGGAGAAAGGGGACGGTCGTAAGTTCCGAACCCAAGAGGCAGGAACCATGATCCTCATCGCGATTGCACCCACCAGGGGGGATTCGCTTAGAAATCAGTTGTAAAGCGGGGCTGGTCTGCAAGGTTGCGTGAGGATTCGTTTAATTTCTTAATGCGGGCCCGACGGGAATCGAACCCGTTTAGGGGCCTTCGCTGACCCTCGGGTTAAAAGCCCGATGCTCTACCTGACTGCTCTCCGCTCGTGGAACTAAGCTACGGGCCCGCGTCAACCTTCGCGATGGGGCCTGTATTTTACCGTAAGATTCTCATTCCCGCAAGAGCGTTTGCACCAGTTTGATGCTATTCACCATCGTCTTGACCTCGTCGTACGGGGTTTCCATGATCAGCGGCCTCTGGCCCACCCCGCGATAGTGCAGAAAG